>CAJXVF010000172.1 GCA_913060845.1 uncultured Alphaproteobacteria bacterium
ACGAGATGTAGAGAGGTCTCGTGGGCTCGGAGATGTGTATAAGAGACAGAGCCGGTCCAAATTGCTACGGCGACTGATGCCCCCGTTATGGAATTAGGGTCGCCGGCTGAAACACATCCAAAAGCTCAAACGACGGTTCCATCGCCGGAAGAGGGACTAGAATCCGTTGAGGTTGCGCCGAGCGCGCCCGATATCGCCAGCATTATCCCGAATGAATTGGCGGGAGTGCAGGCTCAGCCAGAAACGCCCGGACCGGACCGCTTGAAGCTTGCGGCGAAAGATACAGGTACGGCTATCACGCTAGATTTGCCTGCTGGGAGTGTTCCTGCCGCAGCGTTTAGCCGTGCACAGGCCCATTGGATCCTGCTGGATGCGCCTTATGCCGTTGATCTGGCTGCTGCTGAGATCATTGGCCTGGATATCGTTCAGCTGCCATTTATCGACAAAACTGTCTTGCATATGCGGTCTGGCAGCAAGAAGCGGCTGGCAGCGGCGAAAACGGCTAAAGGCTGGCGGTTCATGCTAGGTGATGCGCCTGAAACGGATATCCCGGCAGCGCCCGTTCGTCGGACATTTGAAGCGCCTTCGGGACCGCGCATTTTTGTGGATGACTTGCAAGATGCCCGGCTCTTGCGCGTATCTGACCCTGAAGTTGGCGACGCGTTGTTTGTGACAGCAGTCGTGTCACCGCTTCGCATTGTAGATGGCTTCGTCGCGCCGGATATGGCACTGCTGCCGACCGCACTTGGCGTCGTGCTTGCGCCAAAGGTTGAAGGTGTCGGCGCGCGTTTACGTCTCGGCGCACTTGAGGTCCGTCGTAAGGGTGGCCTGCGTATGTCGCAGCCTGAGCCGATTGTCGAGAAACCGCAGATCCAGGTCAGCCGGATACCGCCCAGCGAGTGGCGCGGTGAGAACCCGGACTATTTTGATGCGCAGCGTAAGCTCACAGCGGAAGTAAATGGCGTCCCGCCAATCGCCAGAAAGCCAACGCGTCTTAAGCTTGCGCAATTCTATCTGGCTCATGGCCGTGCGGCTGAAGCTATTGGCATGATTGAGTTCACTGCCGGTGGCGCTGAAAATGTAAAAGACAGCCTAGATTTTCTGGCGATGCGCGGCATCGCATGCGTGATGCTGGGCCAGCATGACTTGGCGGCGAAAGACCTATCCAGTGACGCTTACAATGGTGACGCACAGGTAGAGGTTTGGCGTGCCGCTGGGATGTCTGCTGCCGGCGAACATCGATTTGCTGCCGCTAAGTTCCGACAGTTCTGGAGAGCAGCGGGGCTTTGGCCGCTGAAACAGCAAGTGCAACTTGCCTCAGCCGCTGGTGGCTCTGCACTTTCCGCCGGCTTGCCACAGCTCGCTAAAGAATTTGCGCAAGGCCTGTCGGTTTCAACGAGCAGCGCCCGCGATGCGGCGGCGCTAACGCTTATCCTCGCAGGCGTCCATGAGGCCAATGGCCAAGACGATAAGGCCGTTTCAGCCTACAAGACCGCCATTCGGGATGGAGACCTTGAGGTTCAGGCAAAAGGCGAGCTTGGCTTGATCAAGCATGAAGTCGCGCGTGGGACATTGGATCCAGATGCCGCTGCTTCCAGGCTTACTGGTCTGCAAATGCGGTGGCGCGGTGATCGTACTGAATATGAAAACTTGAAAACCCTTGGCGAGCTTCGCCTGGCGTCTAGCCAATACCGGCAAGGCTTTGAAGCGCTGAGCGAGGCTGCGCGCACGTTCGCACGTCGGTTTGATACGACTGACGTTGTCGCATCGATGGCGGCTGGGTTCGAACGGGCGTTTGTAGAAGGTGGAGCCGATGAACTTCCACCGCTAGACGCTGTCGCCCTCTATCGGGACTTTGAGGATTTAGCGCCACCTGGCCACAAAGGCGATCTTGCTTTGGCGGCTCTTTCTCGCCGGCTTAGGGCGTTGGATCTGCTTGATGAGGCTGATGAAATCCTCGACCACCTCGTCCGCCGCCGCCTTGATGGAGCAATCTTAGCGGACTTGGGCGGTGAGTTGGCTGACCTGCGCCTTATGCGCCGGGAATGGGCACGTGCGCTCAGCGCACTGGACGAAAGCGAACGGGGTGAGATGGAGGCTTCTGCTGAAATACGCGACCGCAGAATTGACCTTCGGGCGCGGGCACTGGCGGGTTCAGGCAATCCTAAAGAGGCACTGGCGCTCCTGAATAACGCAACGACGCTTGAACGCCTGCACCTGAAGGCCAAATTCGCGTGGCGTTCTGGTAACTGGGTCGCCGCGCGAGATGCATATCGTGGCCTCTCTGAGCAGGGCGCTTTCGCGGAAGATGGCAAAGATGAGGCCGCCTTGGAAGCACAAGCCGCACTTTCTGTCCGTTGGGCCGTGTCGGCGGCCATGTTGGGTGCTGAAGATGAGTTGGCAATGATTGGCCAACGCTTCGAAGGCAAAGCTAAGGATCCGAAGCTTGCCTCTGCACTTGCCATGCTGACGACGCCAATGAGGCCTCGCGGGGAGGCCATTGCCGCCGCCCGCGCTGCCATTGCCGGCTTGGATACCGTCACCAAGAATATCGGTGCCTATCAAGCCGCTCAGCGGAAGTCCGATACATCCGCCAAGTCTGGCTGATCCACTGCGTTATAAGCCCACAAGCATGATGATAGCGATGTTAGGGCTTCCGGCCTCAGGCCTATGCCGCCCGTAACGTAGCGGGTCGGGTGCAGCACTAATATCCAGAAGTATGAGGGTGTGGGCCTGAGTTGCAGCTGACGCTGCAATCCTGTTCGCCTTCAATCGGACGCACGTATCAGGCTAGAGCTATCGATGTTGCTGCTGAGTTAGAAGGTGGCGCCGGCTTAGAAGCCTGTCATCTCGCTAGGCGTAGAACTGCACCAAGCTGCCCGCAACCAATCGCCAGCCATCCACCAGCACGAAGAATATCAGCTTGAATGGCAGTGATATCATCACTGGCGGCAGCATCATCATACCCATCGACATCAAGACTGATGCGACCAGCATGTCGATCACCAGGAATGGGATGAACAGCAGAAAGCCGATCTCAAACGCACGGCGTAGCTCGCTGATCATGAATGCAGGTGCCAGGGCGCGAAGCGGCGTTGCTTCAGGCGTTTCCGGGGTTTTTGCGTTCGAGAGATCCAGGAAGAGACGGAGATCTTCATCCCGCACATGGCGCAGCATGAATGTCCGCATTGGGCCAATAGCCTTGCCGAGCGCTTCTTCTTCGGTGATCTGCTCTTCCAGGAGTGGCTGGACCGCTTCGTCGTAGATTTTCTCGAACGTCGGCGCCATCACGAAGCCCGTGAGGAACAGCGCCAGGCTAACGAGCACGATATTTGGTGGCGCCTGTTGCGCGCCAAGCGCACTGCGCAAGAATGACAGCACGAGGACAATCCGCGTGAACGATGTCGCCATCACAAGGATAGACGGCGCCAAGCTCAACACCGTCATCAATGCTACGAGCTGCAGGATCCGCGCGGTTGATGAAGGCCCATCGCCACCAACGTCGATTGATATGGATTGGGCGAGCGCAGGGGACGCTACTAAGTAGGCTGCTGCAGCGAAGGAGAAAAATGCGAGGTTTACGCGCCAAAACTTAGACATCAGCAGACGCCTCAATTGCGTTAGGGGATGCGTCGCGAGCTTCGACGAGAACATCGGTTCCACCGCCGACGAGCAGCACGTATTCGCGGCCATCAACCTGGGCCAATACCAACCGACGTTTCGCGTCCACTCCAACGGCTTCAACGATGGACAAACGCCTAGGCCGGCCTAGCTTTCCGCTAGCAAGACCCCGATACCGTCGCCCTGCATAAGACAGCAGCACGATTAGTCCAACGACAAACGCCAGGGCGCCAAAAAAGCGAAATGCGGCTTCAACCTCAAACATGCATCAGCTCAGGCGTTTGGGTGGCGGGCGTAGGCTGATACGGCCCGGCGCTGTGTGGAGAGGCTGCCGAGAAGGTTTGCTGTCGCGTTGCGCTCTTTCTTAATGCGGGCGTGCAATGCATTCAGGTCGGCGACTAGGTTCAACAGAACCGGGCGTGTTTCGCGCGCGGCATTGGCATCAAGACTTGTGGCGGCAGCAGCGGCTAGATCGACCTCTGTCTCGACGGCGCGGATATCCGGCGCCTGATCTTTATCGAGCGCTTTATCTGCACGTTTGATAGCAGTTCGTGCGGCTTCCAGGCGGTCGAGCACGGTAGGGTTATTGTTTTTCATTATTTGCTCCTTGGCTTTGCAGCGAGAGCGTTGAGCCCTTGGCTGCAGCGTTCATGCGGTAGAGCCGGTCGAGTAGGGCGGCAGTCAGGGCGGTGGCCGCTTCAGGCGCATCTGATGCTGGGTCCAGGGCCGATAGGACTTCCGCCAGATCTGCGTCACGGCGAACTTGCACGCCTTTTGTGGCTGCGACCGCCAGAATGGCATCCGCAAACGCACCTCGGCCCGATGCAAGTGACGATGAACCGCCAAGTGCGACGGCGCGCGGCATTTTAGGCCGGCCGGATTTTGATGGGTGGGCGGTGCCAGATGGCGGCATTGTCCGTCTACTCTATGGTTTCATACCATTAGAGAATGCGGTTCGTATGGTTAACGTAACGTTGCACTATATTGGGAAGCCTGGCTTTCCAGGCGGTCGAGATTAAAAAACCGTTGCTTTAGTCTTTATTCTCAGCAGGTTTTGGGGCGGTGAGCTCTTCCAGAACAGAAGCAGCGTCAGCGGCTTCACGGTTCTCTGCCTGAACACGTTCAAAGATTTCGCGGCGGAGCACGGACGCGTTTGACGGAAAATTGAAGCCCAGGCGGACGGAGCGTCCACGGACTTCAATGACCGTAACTTCGATGTCGCTATTAATAACGACGCTCTCACCGATTTTTCGGGTGAGATACAACATGACTAACTTGGTCCCCGCCTAAAGTAGTCCAGAAATATCGGATGCCCCGCCCCCACTGGACTCTATCCGACTGAGACTTTGAGAAGGATAGCGTTGTTAACGTAAGATTTACAGTCATTTCTGTAAATTTGATCTGAAATCGAAATAATTTTTAGGCGCATGCCCTATGGAGCCATCCAGCCTCTCTGTTTTTAAGCAACTCGGTTCGAAGATGCGTTGGCTCACGCAGCGTCAAAGCGTGCTTGCTCAAAACATAGCGAACGTGGACACGCCTGGTTTCAAACCTAAAGACCTTAAGCCTATGGGGTTTCAAAAATCCTTAGCGCTGGCGGCAGTGAAGACGGGCGGGGAAGCGAACCACATTAAGATTCATTCCACCGCGGGCTCAGGTAGCGGGCGGGCGCGTTCTGAATTTGGACGTGGGGATCAAGATACTGCGCTTTCTGGCAATGCGGTCGATATGGAAATTGAACTTAAGAAGTCTGCCGACACAGCACTTCAGTATCAAACCATGGCCAATCTCTATCAAAAGCATATGGGACTTTTGCGAATGGCGATTAAGGGGGATGGCTGATCATGCTGGCCCCAATTGCGCCAAGTCTCACTAAAAGGAACGTGACATGAGCTTTAATGCAGCGATGGACGCAGCCGTATTTGGCCTTCGGGCGCAGACGAAACGCTTGCGGGTCGTCGCCGAAAATATGGCGAATGCAGACACCACGGCGAGCACGCCTGGTGGTGAGCCATACAGGCGGAAAACCATTTCGTTCAAAAGCGAGATAGACCGTGCGACCGGTAGTGAACAGGTAACCGTGCGCAAAATTGGCCGCGATCAGTCTGCGTTTAGCCGCGTCTTTGAACCAGGCCATCCAGGTGCCGATGCGGATGGATATCTGCTGCGCCCGAATGTTTCGACGATTGTTGAAATTACGGACATGCAGGAGGCCCAACGTAGTTATGAGGCCAACCTGACGATGCTGACCGGTGCGCGCAGCATGTTGCAGCGCATGATCGATCTGCTGCGCTCTTAGCAGATATTTAGGGAGCTGTCTCTTATACACATCTCCGAGCCC
>CAJXVF010000173.1 GCA_913060845.1 uncultured Alphaproteobacteria bacterium
GAGATGTAGAGAGGTCTCGTGGGCTCGGAGATGTGTATAAGAGACAGCATCGCAACCGGTCGCCACGCCGATGATGCTTTAGCGACAGCTACAGATATGAAGCTTGCCCTTGCGGCCTTGAATATCCGCCGAACGACCCGAGGCCAGCAAGCCATTGATATCGGCATTGGCTTAGCGACAGGCGAGGTGCTGTCAGGCAGCATCGGATCAGAAAAGCGGATGGAATATACGGTGATCGGCGATAGCGTGAATCTGGCCTCCAGAATGGAAGGGGCCACTAAACACTATGGTGCCGGGATCCTTTTATCCGAAACGACCGTCGCCTCACTCAAGGATGAATATCTATTGCGCCCCGTTGATCTAATTCGCGTTAAAGGCCGCGAAACGCCAGTGGAAATGTTTGAGGCGCTAGACCATGCCGCCGAGCTTGAGGGTGATCCAGTTCGGGCGATGCTGGACCCATATCAACGCGCAATCAAAGAATTCAGGGCGCGAAATTGGCCAACGGCCAGGACAGCATTTCAGCAAGTTCTTGATGTCCGCCCCGGCGACGGGCCGGCGAAAGTATATCTAAGCCGTTGCGGCTATTATCAGGAAACCCCGCCGCCCGATGACTGGGACGGCGTGTGGCAAATGTCTGAAAAGTGACAAAAAATTGGCCTCCAATGCTCGCTCGTGACTAGCGCGAAGTGAGATTCCGCCATAAGCTTGTCATATTGCTGGCCTAAATAGGCTGGGATCAATTGAAATTGGCATACCGGCAGCAGCACTTCGCGGTCCGGCAAGGGTGGCGAATAACCAGATGTGCCTGCGGATACTAAAGCATGGATTAGGGCTGGTTCTTGCCTGCCTCATGCTGTCCGCATCCCCGGCTATAGCCGATACCCCTGCGCCAGCGGGTGCCATTATTGAAACCATTCGCCATGGCGCGCTTGATCTAAAGGCTCGGCATGTCCGGCCACCGGGTGCGGGACTTGATACAATCATACTGGTCCATGACACGCTCGGTGGTTTTGAATCGACGCTGATTACAGAATTGCAAACAGCCCTCGCGGCAGAAGGCCTCAGCACACTAGCGATCAATCTAAGCCTCGGCGTGAGTGCGCGCATGACAGCGTTCGAATGCAATGAACGCCATCGCCATCGCCACGAGGATGCGCTTGAAGAAATTGACGCCTGGGCAGATTGGCTGCTGGGCGAAGGCCTAGGACCAGTAGCGTTGGTCGGTCATGGCCGTGGTGGCGCACAAATTGCCTGGTATTTGGCAAAGACGGGCGGCAGGCACGTTAATGCCGCCGTACTCCTGGCGCCAAGCGGATGGACACCCCGCTCCGCCGATATGGAATATCGCGCGCGCTACACGAATGGCATCGCCGCACTGTTGACCCGGATCGCCAGCTTCAAGCCTGATGACTACATCGACAATGTGCCGTTCCTACACTGCGGTTCTGTCGTTGCGACCCGTGCGTCAATCAACAGCTATTACGGTGTTGAGCCCAAGCGGGATGCGCCAACCGCCCTCGCCAATGTCAAAACACCCGTGCTGGCCCTACTCCCAGACCCGCTTTCGGATAATGATGACGTCACGAAGCGCCTCTCCGCCGTTAAGAACCAATTTGTCAGCGTCCGCCCGATCCCCGGTGCCGGCGCCCAGTTCTCAAGCGACGCATTGCCTGTCGTGGTGAAAGCGATTGAGGCTTATTTGCAGAGCTTGCAGCCGACGGGGAACTAAGCCGCAACCGGCACTCGCTTCTATCGCTGCGTGTGGGCCGTGTTCGCACCTTCAAAATAACGAACAACGCCTGATGCGATGGACTCTGCAATTTCTTTGCGGCCCGCTTTGCTGTTGAGGCGCTTGGCGTCCTCTGCATTTGACAGAAAGCCGAGCTCGATTAGGACCGATGGCACATCCGGCGCTTTTAGCACTGCAAATCCTGCAGACCGTTTGGGTCGATTGAGCAACGGTACAGTGTTGGCCATGGCGAACAGAAGGTCGTCTGCGGCGGCGGAGGATTGGTTTTTCGTCTCCCGCTGAGCCAGATCAATCAAAATGCCTACAACTTCTTTCGGCCCGTCGTTCAACGGTGCGCCGCCAATCAAGTCCGCCGCGTTAGCCTGTCGGGCAAGACGGTCAGCCTCCCGGTCAGAAGCGCGTTCGGAAAGTGTGTAGAGTGAAGCGCCAGCGACATGACGGTCCGGATGGGAATCTGCGTGCAATGCGATGAATAGGTCCGCCTTCGCTTTCCGCCCTCGCCGCACGCGCTCACGCAGGCGCAGGAAAATATCGGAGCTGCGGGTTAGCACGACCTTATAGCCGCCACGCCGTTCCAGCCGCCGTTTCAATTCTTTTGCGACAGCTAAATTGACCCGCTTTTCCACCACGCCGCCAACACCTGTGGCACCAGGGTCTTGGCCGCCATGTCCGGCATCAATCACGATGATCCGCTTAGGCAGCGCCTGCCGCTGCGGCTGTCCGGCTGGCTTCGGGCGAAGCTTGCCATAAATCTTGGAGGGTGGGTGCTTGTTATAAGTGAGGTCCACAACGAGACGGCTCTTGCTGGACCCAGCCGCCGCTAGCAAGCCCGCCGATTGAATGGCGCTGCTGCGCTTCAGATCAAACACCAAACGATAGATATCTGGGCGAAATTGACCGTGGCGAAGCCCTGTGACGCCAGCAACAGCGAGGCTTGCAGGGTTTGCGCGCCATGCGCCTGTCGGAAGATCAACCACAAGCCTTGCTGGAGATTGTAGCGCGAAGGCCCGAAAATTGACCGCATGGGATAAATCGACGACCAGCCTGGCACCGCCCGCTTTCGCAGCCCCCCGCACACCCAGCACATCGGCGCGGACAGGCAGAGGCGCGGCTGCCTGCAGGACCGCCAAAGCCAAGATCGCTAATATGAAGAAAGTGCGTTGCATCAATATGATTCGCCCCGTTGTTAGAGCGCCGTCAAAATGCAGAATCTGGCGAATCAGCGCAAGGCCTATGTCGATTTTGATTGTTATTAGTGCGGTCTCTCTCTAAAAGCTGTAGTTGGGTTCATGTTTTAGCGTGACGCCCCCTTGCCGCAACGAGTCATAAACGCCTGAAATATGGCGGACATGCGCGGGGGTGCCGTTGAAGAAGGCCTTTATTGGCGGAAAATCGCCGTATTGGTCGAATCTTGTTGAGTTTCACATCTAATTGCTTGCGGAAGTCCCGTTCCGGCATGTGCGTCGTTGAAAGACACAATCGATCCCCCCTTAAGGCAAGCGCGCTTCGACGCGCCCAAGTCGTTGGGTATCGGCCATATCAGCAATCTGCGTTGGTGCGTTCGCGCCCAGCGCCGCTAAAATTGCGTTCTTTCATACAATTTGAACCGTCCGACCCCCAATTGGGCTCGGTAGTTCTAAGGCGCCCGCGCCGGCCTGAAGGGCCCGCGAGGGAGAATACCCCCAATGTCCAAGTCTATGTTGATCGATGCCGCGCAGCCGGAAGAAACACGCGTGGTGGTGCTAGGTCCTAACGGCCTAGAAGAATTTGACTTTGAATCGTCATCCCTTCGCACACTGAAGGGCAATATCTATCTGGCGAAAGTCACGCGGGTTGAGCCAAGCCTGCAAGCGGCATTCGTTAGCTATGGCGGCAATCGCCACGGCTTCCTGCCGTTCAATGAAATCCACCCAGACTACTACCGCATTCCCGTAGCGGACCGTGAAGCGATCGCTGAGGCCGCTGCCGCCGAGCGTGCTGACCGTGTCGAAGACGAAGATGATGACGAAGATGATGACGTCATTGACGCCGAAGCCGTCGACGTTACCGAAGTCAGCGATGCTGATTCCGATGACACCACTGACGGTGACGCGGAAGCAGTTGAAGCATCTGATGAAAGTGATGCCGTAGAAGCATCCGCAGAGGCTGATGATGATAGTGCGCCTGAGAGCGATACGGTTGTCGCAACAGCCGAAACTGCTGAGGATGACGGCGACAGCGCCAGCACCGAAGACGGTGATGACGGCGAAGAAGGTGAAAATGGCGACGGGCGCTCCATGGCTATGTCCGCGGAGAGCACCGAAGACAAAATTGAGAAGACTGATGATGCTGCGGAGGCTGCAGAAGCAGATGCGGCTGAGGGAAGCTCAGACGAGCAGCCAGTAGAAGCTGCTGAAGAACCAGCGGCTGAAGCGGCACCTGAAGCTGAAGAAACTGCTGAGGAAGCATCAGCTCCTGAAGCCGAAGAAGCTGCAGCGGACGACAATGGCGCACCTGAAGCGAGCGCTGAAGCAGACGCAGATGTAGCAGCCGAGACCGAAGACGCCTCCGGTGGATCCAGCGCAAGCGACGAAGACAGCACGGGCGCGGAGCCAGCCGCGCGGACACCGCGTCGTCGCCGCAATACGCGGAAGACCCAGCCCCGTCGCCACTACAAAATCCAGGAAGTCGTGAAGCGCGGCCAGGTCATGCTGGTCCAGGTTTCTAAGGAAGAACGTGGTGGCAAGGGTGCAGCCATGACCACATATATCTCCCTCGCCGGGCGGTATTGTGTGCTCATGCCCAATACCGGCAAAGGTGGTGGCGTCTCCCGGAAAATCACGGATGTCAAGGATCGCAAGCGCCTCAAAGGCATCATCGATGATCTGGAACTGCCCCAGGGCATGGCGACTATTGTCCGCACAGCAGGCACAAGCCGCACCAAGGCGGAAATCAAACGCGATCATGAATTCCTGTTGCGGTTATGGGATGAGATACGTGAGCGAACACTGACGTCCACAGCGCCCGCCCTCATTTATGAGGAGGCGAGCCTCGTAAAACGCGCAATCCGTGATCTCTACACCCGCGATATTGATTCCGTTTCCGTGCAAGGCGACGGCGCTTACCGCGAAGCCAAAGACTTCATGCGCTCTCTGATGCCAAGTCATGCAAAGCGCGTACAGCCTTATAAGGAAACCACGCCGCTATTCCAAAAGCATGGCGTTGAAGGCCGGTTAGAAACGCTGTTTGACCCGATCGTGCGCCTGCCGTCTGGCGGTTATCTGGTGATCAACCAAACTGAAGCCTTGGTCGCGGTTGACGTGAACTCTGGCCGCTCCACCCGTGAGCGGAATATTGAAGAGACTGCAGTCAACACCAATAAAGAGGCTGCCGTTGAAGTCGCCCGCCAGCTGCGCTTGCGCGAACTGGCCGGCATCGTCGTCGTCGACTTCATTGATATGGATGAGCGGCGCAACAACGCCGCCGTTGAGCGCAAGCTGAAAGATGCTCTGAAGGTTGATCGCGCCCGCGTGCATGTGGGCCGGATGAGCCCGCTAGGCCTGATGGAAATCTCCCGCCAACGCTTGCGTCCATCTATGTTCGAAACCAGCTTCCATGAATGCCCAAGCTGCGCCGGTCTTGGCCGCGTCCGCACGCTTGAAAGCAATGCGCTTGGCGTGCTGCGCGCGGCTGAAGACGCTGCCAATGCTGCTGGTAATGGGGCTGATATCGCCGTAACCGCAGCGACGGATTGCATCCTTTATATCCTGAACAATAAGCGCGACATCATCGCCCGCATTGAAGAAAGCTACGGCGTGCGCATTCTGTTCAACCAGGATGACAAAATGGCGCCGCACGAGCGGAAGGCCGAAATCATCCGCCAGGGCGAAGGTGGCGGTGTCCCTGCTGCTGCACCTGAGGCGAAACCTGCGCGCCTGGAAGAACCTGAAGCCCGGGAAGGTGGCCGTGAAGAAGGCCGTGGCCGTGGTCGCGGTCGCAACAATCACGGTGGTGAGAAAGATGATCGCGGCGAAAAAGAAGGCCGCGGCGGTCGCCGTGGTCGCAGCGGTCGTAATCGCAACCGCAATGCTGAAGACACCGAAGAAGTGACAGCGACGGCAGAAGCTGCACCCGCACCTGATGCGTCCAGCGATACGGACGAGGATGGCGGCAACCGTCGCCGCCGGGGTCGTCGTGGCGGCCGTCGCCGGGGGCGG
>CAJXVF010000174.1 GCA_913060845.1 uncultured Alphaproteobacteria bacterium
GTAGAGAGGTCTCGTGGGCTCGGAGATGTGTATAAGAGACAGGGATGTTAGCCTGACCAATTCGATGATCAGTTTGCTGGCTTATTTGGCATCCAATTACTTCGCGACTGGGCGGGTGACGCCGCGCTCCGGCAATGATCACCCAATCGCTGCACCTTATGGCCTGTTTGAAACAGCCGATCGGCCGATAGCGGTAGCGCCCAATGATGACGTGTTCTTTGGCCGCTTAATGGATGCGCTAGACCTATCGCCACTCAAGGATGATCCGGACTTTGCCTCCAATCACCTGCGTGTGGAGAACCGGGAGCGATTGAATGCAGCCGTGATTGAACGCTTGGCGACTGCGGATGCGGATACCTGGGTCGAGCAGCTAAACGCCGCCGGAATTCCATGCAGCCATATTTACGACGTCGCAGGCGTCTTCAACGATCCGCAAGTCCAAAGCCAAGACATGCAGATGACAATCACGCACCCAATCCATGGCGACATGGAGGTGCTTGGCTTCCCAATCAAGTTCGCCACTGCACCCTGTGACGTGCGTATGCCAGCGCCTGATCTAGGCGAACACACAGCCGAGCTGTTGGCCGAATTGTATCCGTCCGGAGATTAGCGCCTATTTCGCCGTTTCAAGAATGTAGCTGAACAAGCGCCGTTGCTGGCCGTTGCCTGGAACAGGCTCGACGCCGTGGAAGAATGTGTCCGTCTTGAAGAAGCAGAACGCTGTGTTTGGTGCATAAGGCATCGTCGCCACGCGCTGGAACTTGTCGAAGCTATGGTGGGGACCGCCCGGGCAAGTGAAGCTCGGGTCTTTCGGCAAGTATAACGATGTGCCGAGCTCAGGATTTGCTTGCGAGTGTGGCATGTAGAATAGGGCTGCCAATACGCGCTCTACCCGGCCAGTGTGTGGGCCAAGGGCGTATTTGCCGTTGTCGGATAGTAGCATCGGCGTCGCGGAAAAGCGCATCGTGCCGACCTCGTCGCCAAAGCGCTCGGCGATTTGTGGCAGGAATTTCCGTAACATGGTCAGTGCAAATTGCTCACTGCGGAACTGCCGGCCGACATCGTGCCAGAACGCAGCGAGCTCAGGGTCTAAGCGGCCAAGCGCTTCTGATGAGAATTCCAGGACACCACGTTCACTCTCGGTCCCAGCATCGCCTTGGACCCAGCCCATATCTGTGATTGATGTGAATTTGGATGGTTCAGGCATACGGGCCATGAGTTCGGCATAGAAGTCTGCCGGAAATACTTCATTCGCCTACCAATGCGGCGTCGGGTCGAGCGCTACGGGGGCCTCAGCGATATTTGCTTTTACGGCTTCAAATGCTTCCGCTGCGGAAAGGCCAGCGATTTTTGGGCCAGCAGGGCGGGTTTGTGCAGGTGCAGCAGGTTCTTCGCCAGCTAGAATTGCGCCAAGCCGTTCTGCGTCCGCTGCCTCACGCCAGAAAATTACATTGCCGGCGCCTTTGAAGAAACCTTCTGTCTGCAAATGATGCAGCGCGCTGACGGTCATCTACGTGGAAGCCAATTTCGGCCATATGCGTCAGGATTGCTTGGTGCTCTGCCAAATTTCCATTGATTTCCACCAATACGGATTTGAGCGCTGGATGGTGCAGTGTTTCCGCCATGCCGGCGACAACAGCATGCTCCAAGCCATCCACGTCAATTTTGATATGTGTGGGTGGTTCGGTGACGCCAGCCTCAATCAACTCGTCCAGTGGTGCCGCAAAGCAGCCCTGGCTGAATTGGACTTTCATTGGCGCGAGATTGGGGTCAACCGCTTCGCCAAATGCGTGGCAGGAGCCGCCAGCTTCAAATCGGCCAAGGTAGAATTTGTCGAAGCCCGCTTTCTCCGCAATGGCCATGCAATAGGCTGAAATCTGTTCAGACAGGCCGTTGATGAAGGTATTCTGGTTCAACAGTGCGTAATTTTGTGATTCGGGCTCAAAGGAGATCACTCGAATGCCGCGCGTGGCCGCTGCCCAGATCGAATACATTCCGACATTGGCACCGATATCGACCAGCACATCATCTGCCGCAAATGTCTCAATCCACGCAAGCGTATCCCGTTCCTTCGAATGGAAGGTCTGTACGCGCCATTCGGTGAGCTTATTCGGCGTCACATATTTCGCAGCGCCCCCGAAATAGGGGATTTTGGAGATGCCTGGGGTGGCGGCTTGCGGCTGGGCGGTAGCACTAGGCTGGGCATTAGCGGTTGCTTGCAACATAAACAAAGCTTTCCGTGAAATTACAGAATTCATCCACACCCTGGACACCACTCGGTTAATAGCGCGTGAACCATGTTTGAATGGCGGCATTTGGCTATATCCGCGCTTGTGCGCCTGCTTGCGGTCGGGTTAGCCTTTCATCTGAACAAGCAATCTTAGGAATTGGAGTGTGACGATGGGCGAAGCGGCCTATGACGTTGTTGTAGTTGGTGCGGGCAATGCAGCCCTTTGCGCCGCAATTTCGGCCCATGAAAATGGCGCTCGGGTGCTTGTGCTGGAAAAAGCGCCGGAGGAGGAGAAGGGCGGTAATTCATACTTCACCGCTGGCGGTTTCCGCTTCATGCACAATGGTTTGGATGACGTTCGTGAGGACGTATTGGTTGATATGTCTGATGACGAAGCGGACAAAATGATCCTGCCGACCCATGACCGGCAGTTCTTCTATGAAACGCTAATGAAGGTGACGCGCGGTCAATCCAATGAGGACCTGGCCTGGACACTGATTGATGGCTCCCGCCCAGCGATGGCGTGGCTGCGTGAGAATGGCGTGCGCTTCATTCCAATGTATGGCCGTCAGTCTTTCTTGGTTGATGGCAAACAGCATTTCTACGGCGGCGTGAACGTTGAGGCGGTCGGCGGCGGCCCTGGCCTCGTTGATTTTCTCATGAAGCGCTGCAGCGACCTTGGTATCGAAATCCGTTACGGCACCGGCGCCACGAAGCTTCATCAGCAAGATGATTACCGTATCACCGGCCTACAGGTGCGCGCACCTGGCGGATATGAGGATATCGACTGCAAATCTGTGGTTCTGGCCTGCGGCGGGTTTGAATCTAACCCTGAAATGCGTGTGCGCTATCTCGGCCAAGGCTGGGACCTGGCGCGAGTGCGGGGTACACGGCACAACACGGGCGACGGTATTCAGATGGCGCTTGATATCGGTGCGGTGCCATATGGCAACTGGTCCGGCTGCCATTCGGTAGGGTGGGATATCTCTGCGCCGCCGTTTGGTGACCGTTGGGTACTGGATAACTTCCAGAAGCACTCATACCCGCTTGGCATCATGGTGAATATGCATGGTGAGCGGTTCGTGGATGAGGGCGAGGATTACCGGAACCTGACATATGTGCGCTTTGGCAAGGCGATTATGAGCCAGCCGCATTACACCGCCGTTCAAATCTTTGATCAGAAGACCGTGGGCCAATTGCGGGATGAATATCGCATCAAAGAGATCACCCGCGTTGTGGGCAATACAATCGAGGAGTTGGCGGAAGGCTTGGATATCCCAGCCGACAAACTCAAAGAGACGATTGAGGCCTATAACGCCGCTTGTCCCGATCAGGCGACCATCGACGCACAATATAATCCAGCCATCCTAGATGGCATTGGCACGAAGGGTATTTCGCCGGCCAAATCCAACTGGGCGCTGCCAATCACTGAGCCACCCTATGAAGCCTGGGTTACGACTACGGGCGTTACATTCACATTCGGCGGCCTGAAGATCGACGAGAAGAACACTGTGCAGAACAAAGCAGACCGGCCAATCCCCGGTTTGTACGCTGCCGGTGAACTCGTCGGTGGCTTGTTCTATGAGAATTACCCAGGCGGGACAGGCCTTATGTCCGGTTCTGTCTTTGGGCGGCGTGCTGGCCAATATGCTGCCGAACACGCGCGCACGCTGAACGCTTAAGGACACTAAATAATGACTGAACCAAATATGCTCGGATTCGTTGGCGTCGGCGTCATGGGCGAAAAGATGTGTCGGAATATGGCCATCAAAGCCGGCAAGCCGGTGCTCGCATTCGATCAGAGCAAGGAGTCACTGCAGCGCTTGTTTGAGCATGGCGTTGAAAGCGCTAATAGCCTTGCTGACGTGATGGCCCGGACGGACATGGTGTTCCTCTCACTCCCCGGCGAGCCACAAGTGCGGGCAGTTGTGCTAGGTAAGGGCGGATTGCTGGAGAACGCAAAACCCGGCCAAATCATTGTGGATTGCTCGACTTGCCCAGTAGCACTCGCGCAGGAGATTGCTGAGGCTGCAAAGGCGAAGGGCGTATTTTTCCTGGATGCGCCGGTATCTCGCGGAACGAAGGCTGCGGAGAACGGCACGCTAAACTTTATGGTTGGCGGTGATCAGGCCAGCTTTGATGCCGCCAAGCCTTATATCGAGACCATGGGTGTCGACATCATCCTTTGCGGTGGTCCTGGGGCCGGGCAGACGGTCAAGCTGATGAACAACATGATCGTCGTGCAGACGGTCCGCGCAATTGCTGAAGCATTGAAAGTCGCACAGGAATCTGGCGCAGTTGATGGCAAAGTGCTGTTCGAGACGCTGACGACCGGCTCTGCCGATAGCTTCGTTCTCCGCAATCATGGCCTCAACAGCATGTTGCCCGGCACACACCCAGCCAAGACATTCCCGGTCAAATACATCAAGAAAGACCTGGGCTACGCACTTGAATTGGCTGAATCTTGCGGCGTTGTGATGACCGGTGCCGAGACGACCATGGACCTGCTGAACAAGGCCGAGGCCATGGAATTCGGCGACCGCTACTACACCATCATCATAGACGCGCTGGAAAAACGGGGGTGACCCAGGCTTGGAAAGCCTACGCATTCCGATATGCCAGCATGCCGGAGCGGTATGAGGATCAACTGTTTCTTGGCGGCGACCCAAGCGTCAATTGGGGCATGGATTATTTCTTCTGGGCGCTGCAATCGCGTGATCGGACCATTGTCGTTGATACGGGCGCCAATGCCGCCAAAATGGCACCCAAGGGTCGCACGCCGCTAATTGATCCCGTATCGGCGCTGGCAGGCGTTGGCATCGACGCTAGCGAAGTGACAGAAGTGTTCCTTACCCACGCCCATTGGGATCATGTTGGCAATCTAGATGCATTCCCTAAAGCGCATTTCTGGATGCAGGCGCGGGAAATGCAGTCTGTGACGGGTCCCGATATGACCTACACAAAGATTCGCGGCTCCTACCAGATGGACGAGGTGCAGAAGCTTGTCGGCCTCGTCTACGAAGACCGCCTGACATTCCTGGATGGCGATGGAACATTCGCACCTGGCCTCGACTATCTTTTGCTACCGGGGCACAGCGCCGGACAGACGGCCCTTCGGGTCCAGACGGAAAATGGGCCGGTTCTGCTCGCGTCAGATGCTGTGCACTATTACCGCGAGGCCTTAGAAGAACGCGTCTTCCAAAGCTTCAACGATGTCAAAGAAATGCTGGCAAGCTTGCGCCAATGCATGGCTGAAGTTGGCGGGGACCTTGATCGCCTGATACCCGGCCATGATCCCATTGTTTCAGCTCGGTATCCTGCAGAAACGCATCTGGCGAATGGCGAGCCTGTCGCCCTTAGAATCGACCAACTGCCAACCAAGCCGTTAGGAATTTAGCCGATGAGCGACATCTGGAAGATTTACGGCATTCGCTACACCACCCAACCGTCGCGCCCGGCTCACCGCACGTTTCTGTTCGGCGAGCCAGACGAGGAAACGGGCGGGCTCGATTATTATTCCTGGGTTTTAGTATCCGAAAACCGCGCCATCGTTGTTGATACGGGTGCGGCAGAGCAGAAAATGAAGGCCCTGGGCCGGGATTGGTTCGGCACGCCGTCCGCAGCATTGAAGCTCCTGGGCGTTGACCCGGACCTGTCTCTTATACACATCTCCGAGCCCACGAGACCTCTCTACATCTCGT
>CAJXVF010000175.1 GCA_913060845.1 uncultured Alphaproteobacteria bacterium
GCATGCCCCTTGAATATGACGGCAGCGGGTTTGTCGGCTGGCAACGGCAAGCAACCGGCATGTCGGTCCAGCAAGCGCTGGAAGAGGCAATCCTTAAATTATCTGGTGAAACCGTAAGGGTGTGGGGCGCTGGGCGCACGGATTCAGGCGTACATGCGCTGGCCCAGGTTGCCCACTTTGATTTGGCAGCACCCCAGCCGCTGAAGGCCATCAAAGACGCCTTGAACTTCCACGTTCGCCCTAACCCTGTCGCCGTGATCCATGCGGTGGAGGCAAAACCAGATTTCGACGCGCGCTTCTCAGCGATCCAGCGCACATATCGCTATCGCATCCTAAACCGCAATGCGCCTGCAATCCTGGATATGGGCAAAGTCTGGTTTGTCCGACATCCGCTTAAGCTTGAGCCAATGCAGGAAGCAGCAAGCCGGTTGGTCGGCCACCATGATTTCTCTAGCTTCCGCGCCATCAAATGTCAGGCAAACTCACCGGAGCGCACGATGGATGTGCTCCGTGTTTCGCAGCATGGCGACGAAATATGGATTGAGGCAGAAGCGCGGTCTTTCTTGCACAACCAAATTCGGATCATCACCGGCACCCTCGCCCGCGTCGGTGATGGCGCATGGACGCCGGACGACGTATCGAAGGCTTTGGCGGCAAGGCATAGAGCCGCTGCGGGACCAACGGCCCCGCCAGACGGTCTCTACCTTACCAGCGTTGGGTATCCGGCCGACGCTTAGCGATCGCTGATGATTTTAACCGTTGAACCAGCCTTCAGCGGCTCGGTCTGGGAGACGCCGTTCAGCAACATGAACCGCTCTACAGCAAACTTTTTCACTGCCATACGGTTCGCAATCCTTGTAACCGTGTCGCCGGACCGCACCTGATACAGCCGGATCCGCAGCGGGCCAAGATCACGCTTCTCCCGCGCCGTCAGGTGGCGGAAAGAATAGGTCGTGCGACGGAAATTATCCCGGAGACTGCTCGTCACGTTTGGTGGTGAGAGGAATTGTAGCCGGAATGTGCTGCCATCCTCGCCACGAATTGCAAGCAGGCGGACATCCATGGTTTTGCCGTTGATATTGCCGCGCGTTGTGGCTGTACCAGCTTCAAGGCCGTTCACCTTAATCGCCTCAACCCCAGACAATCGGGCCGACTTCGCCCAGGTCTGACGAACATAATCCGCCATCGAGCCGCCATAGTTTTTTGGCTCGCCATCAAAAACGATGATCGAACCGCCAGGCCCGAAAGCAGTTACGTTTTTAGCGGAATTAAACAGGGTAAAGCTGTCCGGCACTTCATAGCGAATGTTCAGCTTTTCATGGGCAAACACACCATCGCGCGCATAGCCTTGGTCTGGCGAATCGCCCCAGATCATGCCGTCAATTTTTGCAAGATAAACATCCCGCGCTTCGATGGGGTTCTGCACCCGGACTTTGGAGGCGAGGCCGCGCGCGCGTGCGACACGTTCTTGTGTCGGCGGGTGCGTATCCAAGTATGAAGAACCGCGCGGTGTTTGCCCGCGCAGTTTCGCCATCAAATTCTTCTCTTGGTTCAGCTTCGCAAGGAAGCCGGACATGCCATAAGGGTCAAAGCCAACGCGGCCCGTGTACCGGACACCTAGGGTATCCGCTTCATATTCCTGACGACGGCTGTAGGACGCCACATACCCTTGCGCACCAACGCCGGCGAGTTGACCAGCCGCCCGACCGACCTGAGCACCACCAAGAACAGCGCCAAGGATCTGCGCGCCAACAACGCCAACCGTCGCCAAAGTGCCCTGTGCCGACCGTTGTGCGCCATGACGGGCCGTGACATGGCCAATTTCATGGCCGATAACCGCCGCTAATTGCGCTTCACTTTCCGCCAAGGAAAGCAATCCGCGCGTGACATACACATAACCGCCGGGCAATGCGAAGGCGTTGGTGACTTCGCTATCAAGCAGCGTAAACGTCCATTTGATGTTCGGCAGTTCAGAGCTTGCAGCGAGCACATTGCCAAGCGATTTCACGTAATTCTGCAGTTCGGGGTCATTATACGGCCCGCCAAACTGCTGCAGGATTTTCGGGTGATTTTCATCCCCGATGCGTTTCTCATCCGCCTGGGACATGAACACGACATCTTCGCCGCCTGTCGCTGGATTGGTGGAACACCCTGCAACCGCAGCGCCAATTGCGATAGCCGACAACGCGGCAGCCAAGCGGCGGCGTAATGGGGATGATTCTGTCTTCATGGGTCTAGCGCCTCTATCTGCTGCGGACAGTTAATATCTAGCATGGGACCGTTTCTCCATACCAACCAACCTCTGACCAGCAATTTCCGTTCCACTACAGCATCAAAGCCCAGATTGGCTTTGTCCAGCCGCCGGGCCACTGCCTTTGTTGCCCTAAGTGTGAAATCTTGGCGCCAGTCTTTGGCGAAATTAAGGTAACGCACGCTCCGTCCACCCCCGCTTTCAAGGGGTATACCCTCTACCAAGACGAATCCACGCGCTTTGATTGGCTTCATAGCGTCACGGATTTGATACGCGCCAATCCTCCAAAGCCCCCGTCGCGCCGTCCGCGCACTGGCTTCGGCAGCGCGTAACATTTTGAGACGCTCTGGACCGCCAAGCGGGCAAGGACCAATGCGCGCCAAACCTTCCTGCAGCATCCGTTCCTGAAGCCAAACGTTGGAATTCTGAAGATGCACATCAGCCGGGATGCGGTTCCATCGATCTGGCGCCTCCAACAGCGCATTAAGCCGTACAGTCTGGCCGACCGCACTTTCGATCAAGCGGGCAAGTGCTGCGGCTGCAATTTTATCTGCCTCTGAACGCTCGCCATCATCATCTGCATCCGGCGCCAACAAACCGTCGAGCAGAATAATCCTTTTATCCGCCAGCCGCAGCGTTACGGCATCCTCGGCGACGCTAACCCGGAGAGGCTCCGCCGCCGCCGGAAAGCGTAATCCAAATAGAATGAGCAAGATGGCTAGCGAGAGGCGCATGCAATCGTTTATACCTTTTCGAATTCACTTTGAGAGTATGGTCCGCCAATGCCGTCGTCCCGCCATCTCCGCGCAGAATTGTTCGCACCCTTTGACGCGAACAATGCTGGCTATCTGAGCGTTGGGAATGGCCATCGTTTGTGGTGGGAAGAATCAGGGTCCCCGGATGGTCTGCCGGTCGTGTTCCTGCATGGCGGCCCTGGGGCTGGATGCGCGCCAGCTTATCGGCGCTTCTTTGACCCGCAGTCCTATCGCGTCATCCTGTTTGATCAGCGCGGCAGCGGTCGTTCAAAGCCCTATGCCTCGACCGATCACAACGACACGCAAAGCCTGATTGAGGACATTGAAGCGCTCCGTGAGCATCTAGGCGTTGAGCGCTGGTTGGTATTTGGCGGCTCTTGGGGGTCAACACTAGCGCTAGCCTATGGTGAGGCCCATCCGGAGCGCTGCCTTGGCTTCATCCTACGAGGGATATTCCTTGGCGGTGGCGATGAGGTTGATTGGTTCCTGAACGGCATGGGCCGCGTCTTCCCGGAAGCACACCGCCAATTCGCGGATCATATTCCGGCGGCCGAACGCAGTGATCTGCTTTCCGCTTATATTCGCCGCCTTAACAGCACCGACAGGCAAACTACCATAAGCGCTGCCCGTATCTGGAGCCGCTATGAGTCTATGTGCTCGACGCTGCGCCCCTCCGAACTGCCGTCGTTCAATGATGGTGAGGGATTGTTGGCGATCGCACGGATTGAGGCGCATTACTTCATGCACCGACTTTTCCTGGAAGACGACCAGCTGATCCGGGATATCGACAAGATCCGTCACTTGCCCTGCACTATCGTGCAAGGCCGTTACGACATGGTTTGCCCAAGCATCAGCGCCGAGCGCCTAGCGCGCGCATGGCCCGGTAGCCGCTACAATGTTGTGGATGATGCAGGTCATTCCGCCATGGAGCCCGGCATTCGCGCTGCCCTGGTCCGGGCGACAGAGGCGTTCAAAACCCGCATCAGTGTCGCTGCATGAATGCGCCACTGCCGCCGCGCGCGCCAGACGGCCATATTGTCTACGCCATCGGTGATTTGCATGGCCGGTCAGACCTGCTTGAGCGCATGCTCATTCGCATCGAAGAAGACGCAGCAGTCCGCCCAGCCGAAAAGCGCACAATTGTATATCTAGGTGATTATGTGGACCGGGGCCATGACGCGCGGGGCGTGATTGAACGCCTGATCGAAGGACCGCCAGACGGTTTCGAGCAAGTCTGCCTGATGGGCAACCATGAATCCTGGCTGCTGGACTTCCTGGACAGCGCCCATGCAGGGGCGGGCTGGTTCATGAATGGCGGCGTCGCCACATTAGCCAGCTATGGCGTGCCCTTCAGCCATGGCGGCAATCGCATGGACCGCTTGAAAGACGCCCGCGCGGCCTTCGCCGAAGCACTACCTCCGGAGCATTTTTCGTTCCTGGATGGCCTGCACTATTTGTGGCGGGCGGGCGATTACGTGTTCGTCCACGCAGGTGTGCGCCCAGGCGTGTCACTGGGCGACCAGGACCCGGAAGATATGGTCTGGATCAGGGATGAGTTCCTAGAATCATCCGCCGATTTCGGCGCTGTAATCGTGCACGGACACACCATCCGCGATTACCCTGAGGAACGACCCAACCGCATCGGCATCGACACCGGCGCTTTCGCAACCGGTTGCCTGACATGCCTGTGCTTAGACGGCGAGAAGCGCGACTTTATCCAGACTTAGCCGCGCGCCCTCTAATCAACCAGCTGGCGGACCTCGCCCGCTATCAAGTCAATCATCTTCATATGTGCCGATTTCTCACGGCTGCCCAGTGAGAGCACGACCTCATCAATGCCGGCATCCCCATAGGCGCCAATCGTGTCCGCCATATCCTGGGCCGCACCTTTCAGGCTGGTATGATCATCGGCTGCACGGCTGGACGCCTTCATGCCCATCCCAACAGGCAGGCTGATCGAAATATGCAGGTCAGTGATATTCCGGCCCGCCGCATCCATCATTTCGCCAAGGTCAGCCATTGCTTCACGGATTTGACCCGGCGTTTTACGAAGTGCATGCCAGCCATCGCCAAATCGTGCGGTCCGCCTGAGCGCCGCTTTACTACCACCGCCAACCAAGATTGGCGGATATGGTTTTTGCTTCGGCTTTGGTGAGAATTTCTGGCCGGAATAGGTATAGAATGGTCCCGAATATTCCGGTGTTTCCTGGGTCCAGAGCGCCTGTAACGCGCCGAGCAAATCATCAGTGCGCCGACCACGCGTTTTGAAATCTACGCCGAGGTTTTCAAACTCATCCTCAGTCATCGCAACGCCGATGCCCAGGCTGACACGCCCGTTGGAAAGGTGATCCAAGGTCGCTACGGTTTTGCCAAGCCGAGGCGGATCATGCCACGGCAACACCAGAACCGAGGTGCCAAGCCGTACCTTTGATGTCACGGCTGCAACTGCGGTGAGGATCGTCAGGGGCTCAAAATACGGGCGATTGTCCAACCGTTCGGCGATGTAAGAAGAGTGAAACAAATGCTCACTCGCCCAAACGCTATCGAAGCCCTGTTGTTCCGCCAGTGCGGCCAAATCAACCAGCTCATGGACATTCTCAAATCCTTGGTTGCTTGGAATACTGTAGCCAAATTTCATCGGTCGATCCTTATATAACGCTCGCCGCGATTGCTTGGGGCACTGGTTTTGTCGCCGCAAAAGATGGCCGTGTCGCAAGCCGGTCTACAGCGGCGGCCAATGCCGGATGCGCTGCCCGCCAATGGTAGTCTGGAAAACGCACATCCAGATACAGCATCACAGTTCCAACGGCGATATCGGCAATCGTAAACTGGTCGCCAACGCAAAATCCGTCCGCTGGAACATGGTTCGCGAGATCCTGTCTCTTATACACATCTCCGAGCCCACGAGACCTCTCTACAT
>CAJXVF010000176.1 GCA_913060845.1 uncultured Alphaproteobacteria bacterium
TCTCTATTCGTCGGCAGCGTCAGATGTGTATAAGAGACAGACATTGACGATCCGGTTCGGCACAACAATCACTTTGCGCGGCGCTTTGCCATCCAGATTGCGAGCGACGTTTTCTTCCGCGAGGGCGGCCGCTTTCACCAGATCTTCCGGGTGGTCGCGCGGCACATCGATGGAGCCGCGACGCTTGCCGTTGATCTGGATTGGCATGGTGATCATGTCATCGACGATCAAAGCCGGATCAGCGACGGGCCAAGGCGCGTCGGCGATCAGTTCTGCGTGGCCAAGCTGCGTCCACATTTCTTCAGCGATATGTGGTGTGATTGGGCTGATCAAGCGGATCAGCGCCTCCAAACCTTCCCTGTATGCAGCGGCCATATCTGGCCCGTCGCCCTTTGCGTCCGCGAGTGCGTTCGTCGCCTCTCGAATGCGGGCAACAGCGCGGTTGAAATGGAATTTCTCCAGGTCTTCCGTGACGCCATGGACGGCTTTGTGCATGGTCCGGCGGAGCGCAGTTGCGGCTTCACCATAGGTATCAGGTGCCGCTCCATCACCGAACTGAACCGGCGGTTCATCCAGCAAACGCCAGAGCCGGTTGATATAGCGCCAAGCACCTTCAACGCCGGACTCCGTCCATTCAAGGTCTCGTTCTGGTGGGCTATCAGACATCATGAATAGGCGCGCGGTATCTGCGCCATAGGTGCCAAGGATCAGTTCCGGGTCCACCACATTTTTCTTGGACTTAGACATCTTCTCCGAGCGGCCAAGTACGGCAGCATCGCCTGATGAAAGCTCGGTAACAGCGCTGCCATCCTTATTGATCTCATTCGGCAGCAGCCAGCGGCCATCCTTAGCACGGTAGGTCTCATGACAAACCATGCCTTGGGTGAACAGCCCTGCAAACGGCTCACCGCTGTCCAGATTCACATAGCCGCAATCACGGAGTGCCCGCATGAAGAAGCGGGAATACAGGAGATGCAGCACCGCATGTTCAACACCGCCGACATATTGGTCGACTGGCATCCAGTAATCGTGTTCCGCCTGATCAAACGCCTGGTCATCCTTATGGGTCGAGGTGAACCGGGAGAAATACCAGGAGCTTTCGAAGAAGGTATCGAACGTATCTGTTTCACGCGCGGCAGGCTTGCCGCAGCATGGGCAATCAACGTGCTTCCACGTTGGGTGCCGGTCGAGCGGATTGCCTGAATGATCAAAATCGACATCGTCCGGCAAGATTACTGGCAACTGGTCTTTCGGCACGGGCTGTGCGCCGCAATCATCGCAATGGATGACCGGAACGGGGCAGCCCCAATAGCGCTGGCGGGAAACACCCCAGTCACGGAGGCGGAATACGGTCGCCAGTTCGCCATCGCCCTGGCCTTCCAGGAATTTCGCGGCGGCGGCCTTCGCGGCCTCAACTTCCATGCCGTCCAGGAAACCAGAATTGTAGATAACGCCAGGGCCAATATAGGCCTCATCACCCACACTGAACGTTGCCGGATCAGCATCTGGCGGCTGTACAACAGGCGTTACATCCAGATCATACTTGCGCGCGAAATCAAGGTCGCGCTGGTCATGGGCCGGGCAGCCAAAAATGGCACCCGTGCCGTATTCCATCAGCACAAAATTGGCGATGTAGACAGGTAGCTCCACGCCTTCGATCAGCGGGTGCTTCACAGTAAGGCCGGTATCGAAGCCAAGCTTCTCCGCCTTCTCGATCGCCGCCTCAGACGTTCCAAGCGACCGGCATTTCGCGATGAATGCAGCGGCGTCTGGGTTGCCGACTGCAGCTTCCGCACTCAGCGGATGATCCGGCGAGAGGGCGCAGAACGATGCACCAAACAGCGTGTCAGGCCGGGTTGTAAAAACTTCAATCCGGTCATCCCGGTCCGTCAAGGAGAATTGGACACGCGCACCGGTAGATTTGCCAATCCAGTTGCCCTGCATATGACGGACCTTGTCCGGCCAGCGGTCCAACGTGTCGAGCGCTGCCAACAGATCATCGGCATACTCAGTGATTTTGAGGAACCATTGGGAGAGCTTGCGGCGCTCAACCGGTGCGCCAGAGCGCCAGCCGCAGCCATCAATCACTTGCTCGTTCGCCAGAACGGTGTTCTCAACCGGATCCCAATTGACCCAGGATTCCTTGCGATAAGCCAAGCCCTTGGCCATGAAATCCAAGAACATCGCTTGTTCATGCTTGAAGTATTCGGGCTCACAGGTCGCGAGTTCCCGGCTCCAGTCGTACGACAAGCCCATGCTTTTGAGCTGCGCCTGCATGGTCTTGATGTTTTCACGAGTCCAAGTGCCAGGGTGCACTTTGGCTTCAAACGCGGCATTTTCAGCCGGCAGGCCAAAGGCGTCCCAGCCCATGGGATGCAGCACGTTGAAGCCTTGGGCACGTTTGTATCGCGCTACAACATCACCGAGCGTGAAGTTCCTGACATGGCCCATGTGAATGCGGCCAGAGGGATAAGGAAACATCTCCAGCACGTAATATTTCGGCCGAGACGGATCAGCGACGGCCTTAAAGACTTCACCGTCTTCCCAGCGCGCACGCCATTTTGGTTCCGTTTCGGCGACGTTATAGCGCGCCATCGTTCAATACTCCGGGATAGACGGCAGACGACCGCACCTAAGGCGCAGCGCGTGTTCAAAGTGTTGTGTGAAACTACCGTCTAAACGGCAGCGATCAAGCCCGGAAAATAGGCTGCGGCCAGAAAAGCTCAGCCACGCCCGCCCGCAGAGGATACGCGGAGTTCACGGGCACGCTCCAGAATACGGTTTTCAATGTTGATTGCGGTCTTTTTGTCCAGCGGTGCCGGGCCCCATTGGCCGCCAGCTGCCTGTTCCTTGAACACAGCCACACGCAGGCCATCCGCCCGCAATTGCCGATCCAGAATAAAGACGTTGAGCTTGAAGCGCTCATTGGGCGCTTCTGGCGGTGAATACCAATCCGTAATGATGACGCCGCCAAACGGGTCAGCAGCTGAGAGAGGCATGAACGACACCGTATCGAGCGAGGCCCGCCACAGGAAGCTGTTGACTGCAACCCCTGTGCCACTTCCGCCGCCACCGCCTTCTTCGCTACTATTGCCGCCAAATATATCAATCCCGCCCTTGCCAAAAACCGACTCTGTCGAAGATCGGTCATAAGCATCTGTGCCGCCACGGCTGATGCGCTCCGTTTCGGGGTAATTAGTGCCGTCGCTACTCACATCGCCGCACCCTTGAAGCAGAAACGCCAAGCCGATTGTCGCGCTTAGGGCTGCGATGGTCGTTACGCGCATGTGTTTCGCCTCCAAGATATAGAATTGGCCGAGCCAAGCTTACGCATTATCTAGCGAATTATGGCGATATTTTGAAGGGTTGCCGGTCACAATTCAGTCCATGTGCCCTGCGGCCTCCGAACGCACCATAGGCTGGCGCGGCAAGGATCGCTATCATAGTCTGAGAAACCTATTATCGCAGGAGCGAATACGCCCATGAGTCTCGCCGTCGCCATCCAGATGGACCCCATTGAACCCATTGATATCAATGGCGATTCCTCATTCGTATTGGGCTTAGAGGCTCAGGAGCGTGGCTATACGCTCTGGCACTACCTGCCAAATGCCCTGTCGTTGCGTGATGGCAAAGTGACAGCGCGGGCACAGCGCCTTGAGCTGCGCCGCGAACTTGGCCGCCATTACACAATGGGCGAGCCAGAGATTATTGACCTCTCCACAATGGACGTGGTGCTGATGCGCCAGGACCCGCCGTTCGATATGGCTTACATCACGGCGACACATATTCTGGAGCACATTCACCCCAAAACGTTAGTGGTGAACGATCCAGCCCAGGTGCGGAATGCACCGGAGAAACTGTTCGTCACACACTTTGATGGCTTGCTTCCCCCAACGCTGATCTCATCGGATAAGCAGGCAATTCTGGACTTCCGAGCAGAGCATGAAGATGTGATCGTCAAGCCGTTGTTCGGCAATGGTGGTGCCGGCGTATTTCATATCAAACCTGGTGATGAGAACCTGACCAGCTTGATGGAGCTGTTCACTGAATTCTATCGCGAGCCGATGATAATTCAGAAATATCTCTCCGATGTCCGCAATGGCGACAAGCGCATCATTCTGGTTGACGGTGAAGCCGTTGGTGCCATTGACCGTGTACCGGCAGAAGGCGAAGCCCGTGCGAATATGCATGTGGGCGGGCAAGCGATCAAAGCTGGAATGACGGACCGCGACCGCGAAATCTGCGCCATGATCGGGCCATCCCTGAAAGAGCGCGGCTTGGTCTTTGTCGGTATCGATGTCATCGGCAATCACTTGACCGAAATAAATGTGACCTCCCCGACCGGCATCCAAGAAATCAACCGTTTCGACGGCTCCAAGCTCGAAGCGCTGATCTGGGACGCCATTGAGGCCCGCCTCAACGCCGCCGGCTGATACTGACACGGAGAAGGCAAGCCATGGCCAGCGCTGTCGCCCGCGTCGCAACGATTGCATTTCAGGGGATAGAAGCCGTTGCTGTCGATGTGCAGGCGCATATCTCCGGCGGTGGCGCGCCGACATTCACTGTTGTTGGTTTGCCTGACAAAGCCGTCGCCGAAAGCCGGGAGCGGGTCCGCGCCGCACTCTATGCGCTTGGCCTGGCGATGCCGCTAGAGCGGGTGACGATCAACTTGGTACCCGCAGACTTAGCCAAAGAAGGCAGCCATTTCGACCTGCCGATTGCATTGGCGCTCCTTGCTGCCATGGACGCCGTACCTGCCGAAGCTTTGAAGCAATGGGTCGCGATGGGCGAGTTGGCGCTTGATGGCGCGATCCTGCCCGTTATTGGCACCTTGCCCGCCGCAGTCCACGCCATGACCCGGGAACGCGGGCTGATCTGCCCCGCTGGCAATGGGCCTGAGGCCGCATGGGCCGGGCCGCTAGAAGTACTGGCACCGGAAACGCTGCCCGCCCTCATGAACCATCTAAAAGGCGTGGCAACGCTGACTGCACCAAAAGCCTCTCCGCCAATTAGCAATCAATCGATCCCAGACCTAAAGGACGTACGTGGCCAGGAAGGTGCTAAGCGCGCGCTAGAGACTGCCGCCGCTGGCGGCCATAATCTGCTGCTTGTCGGCCCGCCCGGCTCCGGCAAAAGCATGCTTGCGGCCAGGCTGCCGGGCATTCTACCGCCCTTCACACCAGGCGAAGCGCTGGAGACATCCATGGTCCATAGCGTCGCTGGTACGCTTGGCATTGGCGGCGTGCTGGCAGACAGACCCTTTCGAGATCCGCACCATTCGGCATCTATGCCCGCATTAATCGGCGGCGGCATGCGCGCGAAGCCTGGGGAAGTATCTCTTGCCCACAATGGCGTGCTGTTTCTGGATGAATTGCCAGAATTTCCACGTGGCGTGCTGGAAGCGCTTCGCCAACCGCTGGAAACAGGACGAGCCGTCGTATCCCGCGCCAATAGCCATTACGCCTATCCGGCCCGGTTCCAGTTGATTGCCGCGATGAACCCCTGCCGCTGCGGCCATGCTGACGATCCGGTCAAAGGCTGCCGGCGCCAACCCAAATGCGTCGCGGACTATACCGCTCGTCTCTCTGGTCCGTTACTGGACCGCATCGACATGCGCGTTGAAGCCCCGCGCGTCGCAGCTGCTGATCTGAATTTGCCGCCGCCGACGGAAGGCACAGCCGAAGTGAGCGCCCGCGTCGCCGCCGCCCGGGCGCGGCAGTATGAACGCTACAAGGCGCTGGATCCTTCAGGCCGCACCCGCATCAATGCCTAGGCAGACGGTGAAATTCTAACCGCCGCCGCTAAGGCTGATGACGCGGCACGAACCTTGTTGGAAAATGCTGCGGAACGTCTCCGCCTCTCTGCACGTAATTGCTCAGGAGGTTGGCAGAAAGCGTTCCATACCGTTGAGACTGTTCCCTG
>CAJXVF010000177.1 GCA_913060845.1 uncultured Alphaproteobacteria bacterium
AAGCCGCGCCAAGCGCAAATACGGAACCAGCCGCCAATTGGCGGAGATTAGACATATATAATTCCTCCCTAGTGGATTTTTAGCTCGTTAGGCACGCTTTCTGCGCGCTCTTAACGAAAATTCTAGGACGGTATGACGCACAGAGTCCAGCATCATCAATTGCGGGCGACATTTTCCGGCGGCATATTGATCGGCCCTATTCGCAGACAGGATATATCCTTCAAATGAACCTTTCCCGCATGCTCGCCGCCCGCCAAGCCGATGGAAATCCGGTGCGTGTCGGCATTATCGGTGCTGGCAAGTTCGGGTCGATGTACCTGGCGCAAGCAATCCGCACACCCGGTATTCACGTAATGGGCGTCGCGGACCTTGATGTTCAGCGTGCGCGGGAAGCGTTGAAGCGTACCCATTGGACGGAAGATCAGTATGCGGCGCGCTCCTTTGAAGAGGCGCACAAGACTGGTGCGGCCTATGTCACTGATGATTCCATGGCCCTGATCAACGCCCCGGGCCTGGATATAATCGTCGAGGCCACAGGTAACCCCGCAGTCGGCATCCGCCACGCGTTAGAGGCATTCAACGCGGGCGTTCATGTGGCGATGGTGAATGTGGAAGCAGATGCGCTGGCCGGGCCGCTGCTGGCGCGGGAGGCTGCAAGTGCAGGCGTCGTTTATAGCCTGGCTTATGGAGATCAACCGGCGCTGATTGTTGAACTGGTGGATTGGGCGCGCACGGTTGGGTTTGAGGTGATCGCAGCAGGTAAAGGTACCCGCTATCAGCCAAATCTACATCAATCGACGCCAGCAACAGTGTGGGACCATTACGGCATTGATGCCGCCCACGCCCAAAGCAATCTACTGAACGCCCAGATGTTCAATTCCTTCCTGGACGGCACCAAATCCGCGATTGAGATGGCCGCAGTCGCCAATGCCTGCGCCCTCACACCGCCAAGCGGTGGCCTCGCGTTCCCTGCTCTGGCGCTCGACGAGCTTGCAGATGGCTTGAAGCCCCGCGCTGATGGCGGACTGCTGGATGGCCGGGGCATGGTTGAAGTCGTCGCAAGTGAGAGACGGGACGGATCGCCGATTGAGCAGAACCTCCGCTGGGGCGTCTATGTCTCTTTCGCGGGCGACACGGAATATGCCCGCACTTGCTTCAAGGAATACGGCTGCGTTACGGACTCAAGCGGCAATTACAGCGCCATGTGGCGTCCATTCCACCTGATTGGGCTGGAACTTGGCCTGACGGTCGCCAACCTAGCGCTCCGGGCTGAACCAACCGGCGTTGCGGACGCATGGCGGGGCGATGTCGCTGCGGTCGCTAAATTTGATTTGCCAGCAGGCAAGGAGTTGGATGGCGAAGGCGGATATACGGTTTGGGGCAAGCTTATGCCTGCAAAGGAAAGTCTTGCCGTCGGCGCACTCCCTATTGGTCTTGCCCATGGTTTCACGCTTAAGAATGCCATTAAACAAGGCGATCCTGTGCGCTGGACGGATATTGATTTTTCCGAAGATGATTTCGCCGTGAAGTATCGGCGCCGGATGGAGTCGGAAATTCAACCAAGCTAAGCTATATCAGCCTCAACACACCTCTTCCCGCCTTTGAAGGATACTCCCATGGCGTTAGCACGCGGCCGTCAATTTCTGGCGATCCCCGGCCCAACCAATGTTCCGTTGCGCGTCCTGCAGGCAATGGACCGGCCACCGATTGACTTCACCAGCCCCGAATTCGCCGCACTGGCGGAAGAGGTCCAGCACGGCCTGCGCAAAGTCTTCAAGACTGAACATGACATCTTCATCTGGGCCTCCACTGGCCATGGTGCGTGGGAAGCAGCCCTCGCTAACTTCTTCTCTGCGGGCGAAGAAGTGCTGATTTGTGAAACTGGCTCCTTCTCCGAATGGTGGTTTGAGATGGCGGGCCTGCTTGGCCTGAAGCCTGAATATCTGCCTGGAGATTGGAAACAGGGCATTGACCCGGCAAAGGTAGAAGAACGCCTGCGCGCCGATACCGAGCACAAAATCAAAGGTGTCGGCGTTGTTCCCAACGAGACCTCAACGGGCCTTACGAATGACCTGGCAGCAATCCGCAAAGCCATTGATGCAGCAGGCCACCCTGCCCTGTTGTTATGCGACACGATCTCATCCCTCGGTTCCATGGATTTCCAGATGGACGGCTGGGGCGTGGATGTTGTTGTCGGCGGTTCCCAGAAGGGTTTGATGCTGCATACGGGCCTTGGCCTGCTCGGCGTCAGCGCCAAAGCGCTCGCCCGCGCGGATGAGGCCGATGTGCCGCGCCGCTATTGGGACATCCGCCGCTCACTGCAGATGCCCTATCACATGCGCAATCCAGGCACGGCACCAGCGCATTTCTTCTACGGCCTGAAAGAAAGCATCACCTTCATTGAGGAGGAAACCCTGGACGGCGTCTTCGCACGCCACGCGCGATTAGCAGAGGCCGTCCGTCGCGCCATCGCTGAATGGGCCAAGGGCGGCGCGCTAAACTTCTTTGTCGAAAACGAAGCCCGGCGTTCCAATTCCGTCACAGCAGTTGAGTTTGCCGACGGCTACAATGCAGACGAATTCCGCTTCGCCGTCCGCGATGATTTCAACGTGATGCTGGGTGGCGGCCTCATGAAGCTCGGCGGCAAAGTCTTCCGCATAGGCCACCTCGGAGACCTCAACGAGCCGATGGTCTGGGGCACCCTTGCCGCGATTGAGGCGACCTTGAAACGCAAAGGCATCCCACATGGGAGCGGCGGCGTAGATGCGGCAATTACACATTTGGCAGAAGCGTGAAGCTCAATCATTCTGCAGTCTTTACGCATTGAAGGTGGTACCCATGTACCGGCTTTTTACGATTATTAACGTACCCTTGCTGCTATCCGGATGTATTGGTCCCGCAGTTCAACTTTCCGCATACACTGCAGGACACGCTGCAGCCGAAGCTGGGGTTCAATCGGATCATCAAAAAGCAATCTACCTGCATGCTAAGCCAGATCGGTTTCTGATTGATCTCGTAGTCAATCCACCTGAAGCTACTTGCAGCCAAAATGGCGAAATAGTACCCGCATCAAGCTCTTCTGCGAAATCGGAGCCACCTACTCTTTCGACCAAACAACTTACCAATACTATAACCTGCGTTACGCCTGGCTACCTGCCAACTCAATTCGCGTTCATTGGTTTGGTTGAGCGGTACAGACTGCGCGGCGATTTCTTGAACCGAAAGATTTACCTCTACAATCACGTAAAAGACGCTGAAATCTGGCTGACGCCTGAAACCTTCCCTTCTCACGCCGCGCGTGACGAACATTTTGCGGTCCGACGCGCACACGCTTCTCAAACCAACCAAGCCGTTTCTAAGGTATATGATAGGCGCTACGGATGTAGTGAAGACGATAGTGGAACTGTTGCCGCATGTTCAGATTTCAATACTGGCCGCTCAAGAGTATCAGAAATCAATCATGGCTCCATCGACGAGGCGTTCCGTTCAGTAGAGATAAAGTCAGAATCGTACCCCCTGTTTGGAATAAGATATGCCCCCCAATCCCGCAAAACTAAACGCCCTCCAGCTTAAAACGCTGACGCTCCTTCAGGAGGTCGCGAAGCATCCGATGTATGTGACGGAGGATGCAGCCACAGGCGAGGCTATTATTCAGATGTTGCCGCCAGCCCATGGCAATCACTTTCACATCGGCTCTGTCGTTGTGATGGGGAAGGATGCGACGGGGCTTTCTAACCAAGCGGTATGGAAAGCGCTTGGCCGCAAAGGGCTGGTCGCGGAGCGGCCTGATGGTAAGGCCTCACTGACGTCTGCCGGTAAAGATTATGACACGGGCATTCGTGACAAAATTTTGCACAGCAGCGATCATTAAGGCCTGAAAGCAGTTTAAGCCTCAGCCCCTGGAGATACGCGCCAATGCCCATCCATGAGCTTTATGCCATCCGTTACGGCTATCATCCTGATGGCCATACAGACGCCGAAATGGCGTTTGGCGGTGATCCCACCGTTCGCGTTGAGGGCATGGACTTCTTCATCTGGCTGATCGTCACGGACCAGGGCAAGCCAATTGTCGTCGACACTGGGTTCTTTCCAGGCTTGGCTGAACGCATCGGCCACGCGCCGTTGATTAACCCGGCGGACGGTGTGCGCATGGCGGGGTTTGATCCAGCAGCGGTGCAGGATGTGATCATCACCCACGCGCACTATGACCATACCGGCAATCTGGGCGATTTCCCTAACGCGCGCTTTCATATGGGTGCCACCGAAATGGCCTCCGTAACCGGCCCGTTGATGACCCATCCGGCGACACGGGCAGGCTTCGGCAAACGAGATGTCAAAACGCTTGTGGGATTTGTCTATGAGGACCGGATGCGCTTCCTGGATGATGAAGATGAAGTCTTTCCAGGCATTCGCTCATTCATCCTGCCCGGCCACACCACCGGGCAGTTGGCGTTAGAGGTGGATACAGCGCGCGGTCCTGTAATTGTCGCGTCAGACGCTGTTCACCTCTATAGCGAGCTTGAGACCGAGCGCCCCTTCCCCGTGTTCCACGATATGGGTGCCATGATCATGAGCTATCGCAAGCTCAAAGCCCGCGCCGCGCGCCCGGACCTGATCGTGCCTGGCCATGATGCGGACGTCACGCGTCGCTACCCGGCTCTCGCACCTGAGTTCGAAGGCAAAATCATCAGGCTAGATCGCGCACCCTTGGCGGGCTGATCGCTAAAGCGCGACCGCTTGGCCGCTTGAGCGCTCGCCAATTCCGGCTATTATATTGAAGAATATCAACCAATCGCATTTCGAGGATTCCATTGATGCAGGATACGAGTACAGACGTCGTCGTTGTCGGCGCCGGTAATGCAGCCATGTGCGCCGCCCTTTCCGCCCGGGAATCCGGTGCGTCCGTGATCGTGCTGGAATGGGCCGATATCGAGAACCGCGGCGGCAACTCCGCCTACACCGCTGGCAATATTCGCACGGTGTTCGACGGCAATGAAGACATCATCTCGCTCTGCTCCGATTTGTCTGAGGAAGAGATCAAAATCAGTGACTTCGGGACCTACACCCAGGATCAGTTTTACGACGATATGGGCCGGATCACCGAATACCGCACCGATCCCGACCTGTGTGAAGCGCTCATCACTAAATCCTTGGACACCATGCATTGGATGAAAGACAAGGGTGTGCGCTTCCTGCCAATTTACGGCAAGCAGGCCTACAAAATTGATGGCCGGTTCGTGTTCTGGGGCGGTTTGGTTGTTTCCGCTTGGGGCGGTGGTCCAGGCTTGGTCGATGCACTACATGAAAAGGCCGAGAAAGACGGCATTGAAGTGCGCTATGAAACCCGCGCCCTGAAGCTCATCCACGACGATGACGGCGTGCATGGTGTTCATGTGAAACAGCAGGGCGGCAAGAGCTACAAGATCAACGCGCGCTCTGTCGTACTGGCCTGCGGTGGATTTGAATCCAACGCAGAATGGCGCACCCGCTATCTCGGCCCAGGCTGGGATTTGGCGAAGGTGCGCGGCACTCGCTACAACATGGGTGATGGCATTGCCATGGCGCTTGAAGCAGGTGCACGCCCGCACGGCAACTGGTCCGGCTGTCACGCAGTTGGCTGGGACTACAACGCACCGGAATTCGGCGACTTGGCCGTTGGCGATAACTTCCAGAAGCACTCCTATCCTTGGGGCTTGATGATCAACGCCAACGGCGAGCGTTTCGTCGATGAAGGTGCTGACTTCCGTAATTACACCTACGCGAAGTATGGCCGCGCCGTGCTTGAACAGCCGAACCAGATGGCTTGGCAGGTTTTCGATAGCAAGATTGTCCCGATGCTCCGGGACGAATACCGTATCCGCCAGGTTACCAAGGTAACTGTCTCTTATACACATCTCCGAGCCCACGAGACCTCTCTACA
>CAJXVF010000178.1 GCA_913060845.1 uncultured Alphaproteobacteria bacterium
CGAGATGTAGAGAGGTCTCGTGGGCTCGGAGATGTGTATAAGAGACAGCGTTTGAGGATCACATCAAAGCGCTGGAGGCATTCAAAGGCGCTGTTGAGGACTGACTGTGGTCCAAGCTGGCGCAATCAATGCAGCTGCTTTGGTCGCTCGGCAGCTCATCGCAGATGCTGATAAGATTGAAGAAACTCGCCGGTTTCCAGCAACGATCACGGATGCGCTCATTGCTTCCGGCATGCTTAGGATGCTGCTGCCAAAGGTTTATGGCGGTGGGGAGGTTGATCCTGGGACCTATCTTCAGGCTGTTATCGCGTTGGCAAAGGGTGACGGGTCAGTCGCTTGGAACGTATTTGTCGCCAATAGCGCTGCGCTCATAGCTCCATTTCTGCCGGAAACGTCCGCCCACGCGATATTCGATGACCCTGCTGCGCTGATCGCCTGGGGGCCGCCGAACGGCCAGGGTACGAAAGTGGTTGAGGGCGGATATCTCGTAAATGGCTCATGGGACTTCGCCAGCGGGTGCCGACAAGCGACTTGGATGGGCGCTCATGGCCCTGTCATCGAGGCTGATGGCAATCCTCGCCTGAACCCGCAAGGCAAACCGCTGATCCGTACCTGGCTGTTTCCGGTTGATCAAGCTGAGCGCCATGATGTGTGGAACCCGATTGGCCTGCGCGGCACGGCATCTGACTCCTACACGGTGCGAGACGTGTTCGTCCCGGAGGATTTCAGCTCCACCCGCGAGTATCCGGAAGATCGGCAGATATCTGGGCCGTTATACGCCTTCACTATGCAAGGGTTGTATGCCGTTGGAGTGGCGGGCGCGCACTGGGTCTGGCCCAGGCAATGCTGGAGGATTTCAGGGCGCTGGCTGCAGAGAAAACTCCGCGTGGGCGGCCCCGCCTTGCTGAAGATAGTCTGACCCAAGCCGATTTCGCCCGCGCAAAAGCCCGGGTTAGCTCAGCCGAAGCCTATGCGCTTTCAGTATTGGCGGACGTATATGAGCGCGCAGACGATTGGGCGGTTATCAATTTTGAGGACCGCGCCCGCGTCCGCCTGATCTGCAGCAATGCCATCCAAGCAAGCGTTGAGGTTGCCGACTGGACCTATCGGGCAGCGGGCGTCAGCGCCATATTCCCTGGTAGCCCGTTTGAGCGCCGCTTCCGCGATATCCACACGCTGTCCCAGCAAATCCAAGCCCGTGCCGCACATTTCGAGGCCGTCGGCCAAGTTTTGCTTGGCGAAGCGCCGGCAATTTTCTACTGACCGGCGAACAAGAAAAAGCCGCGCACGATATTAGCCAGGCGCGGATTTGCTTAGAGGTTAGTGAAGTGTTGGATCAGCCGAGCGCGACGCGAGGTGTCGAGGCAGGCTTGTAGTCCTCCGGGAGGACCTGCGCGGCTTCAATAAAGGTGCGGATACCCTCGTGGCTCATCGCTGGTGTCAACGGCGCCGTAAGAAGCGGCCAGTTGGGCGCCTACAAAACCAGCCACTCAGCGCGCTGGAGCCCCTTGCTGGGCGATCGCCCGGCAAGGGGCTTTCGATCTTCTGATTTATGGCGTCTTGGGCCTACGCGCCCGGCTCTGGGCGAGGCGGTATGAGGGCGCATTCATCTCGAGAATATGGACGTGGTGGGTCAACCGATCGAGCAGCGCGCCGGTGAGACGCTCGTCGCCGAAGGCAGCGGTCCATTCGTCGAAGGGCAGGTTCGAGGTGATGATCGTGGCGCCGCGCTCATTGCGCTGGCTGGTCAGTTCGAACAGCGCCGGTCTTGGAGAGCGGCACGAAGCCCAGTTCATCGATGATCAGGAGCTCGACTGTGGCCAGCTGCTTGCAGGCGCAGCAGCCGGCGCTCGTCCCTGGCCTCGATCATCTCATGCACGATCGCCGACGCGGTGACGAAGCGGGTCTTGATCCCGTGCTGACAGGCGGCGAGGCCAAGGGCATTGGCGATATGCGACTTGCCAACGCCAGAGGGGCCGAGCGCGATGACGTTCTCCCGGCGGCCGACGAACGCGCCCCTGGCCAGATCGAGGACCAGCTTCTTATTGAGGGCGGGGATGGCGTCGAAGTCGAAGCTCTCCAGGCTCTTGATCGCCGGGAAGCGGGCCGCCTTGATGCGCCGGTCGATCATGCGGGCCTCTGCTCGACGCCGCCGAGAATGGCCACGGCCTCGCCAAAGTCCGCCTGCGCGTGGCCCGGAGGGTGCGCCAGCGGCACGAACGCCTCCTTCAACGCCTGGCGCCGCGGACGCACATGGTCACGGACCGTCGTGGAGCCGCCAGTGAACCCGCGCTCGTCCCGCAAGCGCTCATAAATCCGCTGCGCCGTGTGCCGCTGCTTGCCATGCGATGACTGATCGGACTTCAGGATCTCATCGATAAACGCCGTGTGAGCGTCCATCTGCGTCCGCTTGCGCGGCTGATTGCGACGATACCCGGGCGGCGCCGAAAACCGCACCATCTTCGAGACCGTGCCCCGGTCCAGGCCAAATAACCGCGCCGCTTCGCGCTCGCTCATACCGTCGCGCAGAACCACGCAACGAACTCGGTGATACGTCTCCACACCATACATCCCCGCCTCACGCTCGATTGTTCGAACATGAGACTGCCAAATGGCGGGATTTTAAGCCGCCCGCGGCTTGATTATCCCGCCGCTCCTCTGGCCGGTTTTACGAGCGCCCTTAGCACACCGCGTGTTAGGTCAATTACGTGGGCCAAAGGGTTGTAGAGCAAATACGTCCGCCATTCGGTGGGCACGTCTGACAATAGGAACAGCACGCCGGACGTGAAAAACAAGATACGTCTACTCGTCGCGACAATAAATAGAAACGATGGCGCGATCACCAAAACGCAGCCGATGGCATGGCCAAATATAGCGCCCAGATAGGTCACCGTCAGCATTGCCGCTGCCACACCGAGTGGGTCCGCGATACCCACATCTTAACCAGCAGCCCAAAACAGTGCGATCAAGATCGTCATGACAGCCAACTTGGTGCCAAGCTCCAAAAGCGTCCGGGCAATCACAATATCACCCACAGACACCATCGGATAAACCACACGCTGCCGATTGGTCTGGTATGCATCGAGATGCCTGGTTTTGCGCATCTGTAAACGTCAGCCATGCCATCATGCCGGACAGCAACAGCAACTCGACAGATGCGCCGTGGGCCGCGCGGCGTCCAAGGGCTGCGTATACGAAGGCCAGCGTCATGATGAATAGCAGCGGCACAATCACGGCCCATAGATAGCCCAAATGATACTGGCCGAATCGGGTCCGTACTTCACGCAGGATAATTGCCACGATCACGCGTCGCTGCACGGCCAAGCCTTGCAGCAGCTCACTCAATAAGGATGGCGCAGAGTCGCCCCGGCTGACAAGCGGCCTAGGCTGAGGGTCTGGGCGCATGGGCAGTCGCATGGAGATGCCTAGCCGGTCGTAACCGGCGACCAGTACCAGCCGGTATCGCCCTGGCACGCGACACGGCCAATCATACGGCCATCGGTAACGCAGCGGACGGAAACTTGTTTGCACAGGCGCCCGCTAGAGGCGTTGTATGCGCGCACTACAGTTAGCTCGACCGGTCCGCCCTGGCTCATCAACTGAATGCACGGAGCCAGAGGCGGCAGACGCAATCGCGTCTAATCCAGGGCTTGCCTGCGCTGAACTATTAACGCCAGCACGTGCGCCAATATTCGCAGACGGCGTGGATGGCCGCGTACCGTCATTGGTCAGCCTAGGCGGGCCGCCACACGCGCTGAGCGTCAGCGCCAGGACAGCCGTCAGCGCCATTGCAGCGGGCGAGAATGATCGTTGAAGGTTTTCCATATCGCCCAAGCGGGCCGCATACGCGTGGGCGCCTCGTCAAGAGCAATGCTTACAAGCTGTGATCAATATCTGCTAACCGGCGCTCTATGGCAGAGACATCATCCCCCAAAGTTCCGACCGCGGTCACCGTTGGCCAAACGCTTATTCAGGCAGAAATTGACGGCCTAGCCGCACTTTCCGCCAGCCTCGACACTGCGTTTGCGCTCGCCGTCGATACATTGGTGGCTTGCAAGAACTATTGCATCGTCACCGGTGTCGGTAAATCCGGCCATATCGGATCAAAAATCGCCGCGACATTTGCATCCACCGGAACGCCTGCATTCTTCGTGCATCCAACGGAAGCCAGCCATGGCGACCTTGGCATGGTGGATCGGGACGGCGTGCTGCTGGCTATATCAAATTCCGGCGACACCCGCGAAATGCGGGATATCTTGGCTTATGGCCAGCATGTTGGCATCCCAATCATCGGCATTACTAAGCGCGCCGATAGTATTCTTGGGCGCAGGTCCAATATTCTGTTGAAGCTGCCGGACATGCCGGAAGCCTGCCCTAATGGCCTGGCACCAACGACGTCCACCACGGCGACATTGGCCCTTGGCGATGCACTCGCCGTCGCCGTTATGGAGGCGCGCGGGTTCAGTCGGGAAGATTTTGGCAAGGTTCATCCGGGCGGAAAACTTGGCTTGCAGCTTCAGCATGTCAAAGATTGGCTCGCGACCGAGGGCGAAATACCGCCAACGACAACACCCGACATGGAAGCCGGCGGCGTTATTTCTGCACTCGCTGTTGACGGCATGGGCTGTATTGGCATTGTGGATGAGGACGGACAATTAGTGGGGTCAATCACCGATGGTGACCTCCGCCGCGCCTTCTCCCCCGAGTTTTTCCAGAAAACGGCCCGCGACATAATGAATCCAACCCCCGTTAACATCACACCCGATGTGCGCATGCAGGACGCGATTGAGATCATGACCGAACGGCGTATCTCCAATATCTTCGTCGTCGAAGCTGGCGTGCTGAAGGGCATCATTCATATGAAAGACCTGCTCCGCGCCGGATATTTGTAGCGGCGGCCACTGAATGATCAGAATTTTCATCGGGTATGACCGGCGAGAAGCTGTTGGTTTTCAGGTGTTGGCGCACTCGATCATTAGCCGCGCATCAGAACCCGTTTCGATCACGCCAATAGCACTCCAAAACCTGGGCACGCTTTACCAGCGCAAGACAGACCCGCTGCAATCCACAGAATTTTCGTTCTCACGGTTCTTTGCACCCTATCTCGCTGGCTATGCGGGGTCGGCCATTTTCATGGACTGCGATTGTCTCTGCCTCGATGACATCGCCAAACTCTGGGCTGAGCGGGACAGTCAATATGCGGTGCAATGCGTCCAGCATGACCACCGACCAGCGAATGCGACCAAGTTCTGGGGTGCCAAACAGACGCAGTATGAGAAAAAGAACTGGTCCAGTGTGATGCTTATGAATGCAGAACGTTGCCGGGCGCTAACGCCAGAATATGTGAATACTGCCAGTGGGCTCGACTTGCACCGCTTCCGTTGGTTGGCAGATGAGTCTGAAATTGGCACCCTACCTACCCGCTGGAACCATCTCGTCGGGTATTCGGATGATGCGCTTGAAGACCAGTCAATCCTGCATTTTACGGAAGGCGCGCCCTACATGGCCGGGTTCGAGAACGGCAAATGGGCGGATGCTTGGCACCGCGAGGCCGCCTCATTACGCGACGCTTCTGGAAATGCATGTTCAGAATGAAACCAAATCGCAGAATTCGTCACATGCAATGGCGCATTTGAAGAAATTCAGCCAAACTTGTGATCGCTGACATTGCGAGCATCGTAACACCCGTGTAACGCCCGCGCTTGAATAACCCAGCGCCTAAGCGCGCGGGCGCAACTGAAATCGGAGTAGAGCATGCGTAACATCATTTTAGGCGGCGACGGTTATCTTGGCTGGCCAACAGCAATGCACTTTGCTGCACGCGGCTGGGCAGTTCTGGCGTTATACCGCGCTCACTCCAGAACCGGAAACTTCTCGTGTGTAATGACGCGGAA
>CAJXVF010000179.1 GCA_913060845.1 uncultured Alphaproteobacteria bacterium
CTATTCGTCGGCAGCGTCAGATGTGTATAAGAGACAGGTCTTCGGGCACTGTTCGGACCGAATTTGTTCGAGCCGGGCTAGCGGCATCGCTTTGCGGCTGAATACCAACAACGGCGGCGTCGCCAATTGGCGTTTGCGCGCTCGCTGATTGCCAGAAGGCCATCGACGTTAGCAGCAATACAAACGATAAAGTGGCGAAGGATTTGAGCGACATGCAGCGTCATCCGTTTCGGCGCTATAGGGTCTGCGAGACAGGCAGAACCCTCATTTCCTTGAAGCTTCATAGTATAGGGCGGGCGCTAGAACTAGGGCTGACTGTGGCTCCATGTCTCAGGGATGAATTTTTGCAGCTTTGGGTGCTTGCTTTTCATTCATAACAGCGCTACATCCTCCCTGCCTAAACGCCGCGCTGGCCCTATCGTCTAGCGGTTAGGACGCTGGCCTTTCACGCCGGAAACACGGGTTCGATCCCCGTTGGGGTCACCATTTATTCTGCGGCTTTAGGCGCCTTTTCCCTCTCGGTTTAGATGTGACCGGCATAGCTTTGCCGTGCAGGTGCCGTTGACAGGTTTACCTGGGCGCTTAGGCTTCCTCCATCAATTCAAACTGGAAGGAAGCCCCTATGTCCCGCGTCCACGTCCTCGCCGTTATCACCACTAAGCCTGGAAAGCGCGACGAAGTGCTTAAGCTCTTCAAGGCCAATGTGCCTGCGGTGTTAGAAGAAGATGGCTGCATCGAATATGGTGCCACCATTGACTGTGCTGACGCTGGATTCGCCGCTAAATATGGCGACGATTCGTTCGTCGTTGTCGAAAAGTGGGCCAGCATGGCTGCACTTGGTGCCCATGCTGCATCTCCCCACATGAAGGCTTATGGTGCGAGCACCAAAGAGATGCTGGCTGACCGCGTCATCCATGTGATGTCTGACGCATAACCCACTGCCTGCAGTTTATCCCTAGATAGAGGCCTTTTATCATGACAACGCCCTTGCCGCTTGCCGGTGTGCGCGTGCTGGATATCGGCACGCTGATTGCTGGACCATTCGGCGCCACGCTGCTTGGCGATTTCGGCGCTGAGGTCATCAAAGTCGAACAGCCTGGCCGCGGCGACGCGCTGCGCGGCACGCCCGTGGACGGTAAGGCCGGACGGCCCCCGAACTGGTTGATCGAAGGCCGCAATAAGAAGTCCATCACGCTCAATCTACGCGTTCCGGAAGGCCAAAAGATCCTACGGGACCTGGCTGCGACTGCCGACATCGTGATGGAGAACTTCACGCCAGGTACGCTGGAGCGATGGAATATCGGCTGGGAGGACCTGAAGGCGGTCAATCCACGTTTGATCATGGTTCGCGTTTCCGGATACGGGCAAACGGGGCCATATTCCAAACGCTCAGGCTATGATCGGATTGCGCTGGGGTTCTCGGGCTATATGTACCCGACTGGATTTCCGGACCGTTTTCCCGTCCGCCCCGCGTTTCCGACTGCAGATTATAATACAGGCACGTTTGGGGCGCTTTCAGCGATGCTGGCGCTCTATCAGCGCGATGCGCAGGGCGGTGAGGGGCAGATGATTGACCTTGGCCTCTACGAAGCGCCATTCCGCATTACAGCGGACCTTATCACCAAGTACATGATGAATGGGGAGGTGCGAGAGCGCATTGGCAATCGCAATCCGACATTCTCACCAGCCGGGACGTTTGAAACGAAAGATGGCCGCTACGTGCAGATCGCTGCTGGTGGCGATGGCGTCTTCAAACGGCTGGCGGACGCCATTGGCATGCCAGAACTCGCCACAGACCCTCGCTACGCCCAAAGTGCAGCTAGAATAGAACGTGCGGACGAACTTGAGGCGCTGCTGGGCGAATGGATCAACGCGCACGAGTTCGCAGATATCGAAGCGCGTCTGGTTGGCGGTAACGTGCCCTTCGGCGGGATCTACACTGCTGCCGATATCGCCGAGGACCCGCATTTCGAGGCTCGCAACAATATTGTGACTGTTCCGGACGAGGAATTGGGTGATATTCCTATGCCAGGCGTTTCCCCAAATCTAACGGGCACGCCGGGTCGGGTCGCCCATGCCGGGCCGCCTATTGGGCACCACACGGATGAAATCTTGGGCGAGGTACTCAATCTTTCCAGTGCGGATATCGACGCACTGAAGGCTAGCGGAGTCGTCTAATTCCCGCTGCTATCCGACTAGAGCAGCCACCAAAAAATACGGCCCGGAACCTGTTGGTTCTGGGCCAATATCTTTTCGGACTGACAAAGATCAGGCGTTGATCTTGATTGGCCCTTTCGGCGTGCCTACGCATGCGAGGCATGAGCCTTTTTCGATGGGGGCGTCTGGGGGCGTCTCGTAATTGATCTCACCCTCCATTACCGCTGTGAGGCAGGTGCCACAGCTGCCAGCGCGGCAACCTGATGCGATATCAACGCCGTTCGCTTCCGCGAAATCAAGGATCGTTCCAGCAGCCGGAGTCCAATCCAAAGTCTTGCCGGATTTTGCAAAAGTAACAGAAACAGCCGCTTCTGCTGCAGCACCTTCAGCAGCAGGCGGTTTGGGTTTCTTAACTGAAGCAGGGCCAAAGCCTTCAGAATGAATGTCGGCTTCTGGTACGCCCCATGCTTTAAGGTCGGCATCAAGCGCATTCATCATTGGCGGTGGGCCGCAGAAATAGTATTCGAAATTATTGGACGGCAGGACTTCTTTGAATAACTCTACCGAGACACGAGCTTTGTGATGATAGTCTACACCAAGAACTTCGTCATCTGTCGGATCGCTGTAGCAAATGTTCATGCGAACATTGGGATTTTCTGCTGCGATTTGAGCTAGATGGTCCTTCATAATATGGCCTGCCTTATTCGGCGCGCCAAAGAAGAACCAGGTTTCCCGTTGGGGTTCATGCTCAACAATATAGTTCAGCATGCTGAGCACAGGCGTGATGCCAACGCCGCCGCCAATCAGGACGACAGGGCGCTTATGTTCACGCTTCAGATAGAACCCGCCATTGGGCGCACGCACATCAATGATATCGCCTTCATTCAAGACTTCATTGACAAAGGTGGACGAAACACCTGGTGCGATTCCAGGTTTGCCACGGGGCGGCGGCACCTTTTTTACGGTGATCCGATAGTAATCACGGCCAGGTGCGTCAGACAGAGAGTAGCAGCGGATAACGTCGCTTGGCTGATCCGGCACAGCGAACTTGAACGTTAGAAACTGGCCTGGCTCAAACGGTGGCAAAGGCCGACCGTCATGAGGCTCAAGATAGATAGAGTGGCAATCGGCGATCTCATTGACCTTACGAGCAACCTTAAATTTCCGCAGACCTGCCCAGGTGTTCTGGGTCTTCTCGATCTCTTCAGCACGGATCCGCTGCAAGCCTTCCGCACGAGCACGAAATAGCAGGGATTGTTCCTCATAATGTCGCGACATCCGGCTCTGCTGACGGAGCGAGCCCATCAACAGAGACAGAATATACAGGCCCAGCAATCCCGCTGCGCCTATGGCGACATAGTTCGCCAAATTATCCATCGCTCTTCCCCAAACTTGGCGCCGTTTTGGACAGCAGCCAATAGTGATTAGAATTTAACGCGTACTTCAAAGCGAACGCCGCCAATATCATTTTGGTTCTCACGGATGCCATACATTCCATCGGTCCTCAGGATTACCCGATTCGTCACTGGAACCTGATAGCGGAAGCCGACAGCGTATTGGCTGCCAAGTGCTGCGGCATCTTTATCCAGCGTCTGTACCGTCGATGCCTCAACAACGAGCTGTTGATCTAGGCTGAACAGATAGTTAATGCCGACAGCGCCACCGAATGTATCTTGCGCTGTATCATCTAGCTTCGGGAATGACGACATGCCGTCAGTCTCAAAGGTGATGCCAGTGTTCTTCAACATTCCTCCATTGTTCCGCGCCAGGGACTGCGGCTTATCAATACCTACCCATCCATTGAAATACGGAACATAGACATCAGGCTTGGATGTGATCAGAGAGTTTTCGATCAGGAGCGCGAACCCGTCTGCTGTTTTATCCCGGCCGTCTGTATTCTGGCCAACAGCACCAAATAAGCGGACGGAGTTTGAAAGCCAGCCGCCATACCGCGACGTATATGCGCCGGTAACATTGACGTAGTCGATGTCGCTGAGTTGGTCCCTGCCGTCAACGAAGCCTATACCAAATTCAGAATATCCTTCGAACCAATCAACGAAGGCGGCAACGGCATAAATCGATACATCGTCAGTATCAAGCACGCCATCTCGTCCGACGAACGCAGGCGAGTCAATTTCATTGAATCCGCCGAAGAATGTGATGTCTATATTTGTGATATCAAGCGCACGACTGTTCATTGCAGCCAGTGAGATCCCGCCTCCAACAAAGGCCTCATCAACCCAAAGTCCATTTTGCATAACAAAGGGGGTCAACCCAAAAGCAATAGGCAGGTCGTAGGTGGCGTATTCGTCGGCCAACCCAGCATAAATTGCCCCTATATCCCCCTCAAAGAATAGTGTTTCTGGGTTTGCATCGACCTTACCGTCAACGCCGTTATTGCCCTTCTTATCCCCGGTCCGATATCCCATGAACTTACCGTTCTGGTCGATCGGGCGGAAGAACCCGTGAACACGCTCGGTGGCGGTCAGCTTAAGGTCGAGGTCCAGGTTCAGGCGGTTGGCAAGCTCGTACACGACATCGCCGCCAACGTCATTGGCGGCTACCGCTGTACGGACGTCGCCAAAAACTGAAAAGGATGGGAACAAAAGGTTCTTTTCGCCAATGACATTAATGCCTTCATCGAAAGGACCTTCCACATACTGCGGACGACCGACTTCTAGGATCGGGCGTGGTTCCTCAATGTTGCGCTTGCCGCCATAAATCTCGAGTTGGCGCTCAGCGTCATAGACTTTCTCTTCGTATGTTGGGTCCGCCTTGAAGACGTCAGAGTCATGCTCTGACGGTTTGACATTAGGATCCATCTTGCGCGGACTGTCGTCATGGGCGCTCGCTGCATATGCAGGGCCGCCAGTGGCGACCATCATCGCCAGTGCGGAAGCCACCGTCGTCAGTGCAATGTGGCCGGTTATCTTTGAAAAACTTGTTGTCACGCTTCTATTTCCCTCGTTCGCCTGCGCCGCGCCTTAGCTGCTCTCTTTGGCAGTCTGGCGCGCCGCGCAGCGATCCCCAATCAGTTGACTTCGAATTCCACGGTGTAGGAATGGAAATCAAGCATCCAGCTGTTCATGGCCTCTTCCATTTCCGGCGTCGAATCGACGAACCGCATGAAGTAGATCGGTTCGGCGCGGCTCCGCAGGCGGACGGCCATTTTGTAGGTGCCTTTTTCCGTCAGCGCGTCTGCCGGCACGGTGTAGTTAGCGTTGCGAAACCCAAGTGGTGGGATCGAACGACCTTCCATACGGATGAATGGCGCGTGGTTCAGGATAGTCGTCGGCACGTTTGCTGGACGGATGAATGGAAGCTGATCAATATCAATATTGATCGGCAAATACCATTCGCGTTCAGTCCCCTTGACGTTCGTGAAGAGGAACTTGGTTTGCAAGTTAAACAGTTGGTCGTCGTATTCGATTATGCCAGCTCTTACCTCAAGGGAGTGAATGTCGGCCATATCGCCATTCCCATCAACGTAACCAGATTCCCATACTGTCTTGCCGCTGGGGGACACGACAGCAACGTTCAGCCAGATTTCAGGCTGGGCACCGAGAGAACCAGACGGCAGGTTATGGCCGTCATCTGTGTTGGTCAGTTTGATGTCAAAGCTGAGGGAGGCCCCTTGCTTCGGCGCGCTAGCGAAGAACCTGTCTCTTATACACATCTCCGAGCCCACGAG
>CAJXVF010000180.1 GCA_913060845.1 uncultured Alphaproteobacteria bacterium
CGAGATGTAGAGAGGTCTCGTGGGCTCGGAGATGTGTATAAGAGACAGTCCATGCGCTTCAAGAAAGCCGTGTCAGCCTCAAGTACGTCCGGTGCCTCTGCGCCTGTGATGCCGATATCGCTGGCGCGGACGAAGACGCAAGGGTTTGCTGCGTCGATCATGCTGGCTTCGATCTGGCCGATACCGGGCACATCAAGTTCATTGCGCGTGTTGCCGGTGGGCGTCAACGTGCCGGTCTTGGCACCGCCTGGATCAAGGAAATCTAGCGTTACTTGGGCTCCAGGGCCGCCGACGCCGGGTAGCGTGAATGGGCCGTCTACAGCGGCCATCTCATCATCCACATCAAAGCGGGCGCGGATGATCTTGCCAGTGTTGGTATTGTGAATGCGAACTTCTGTTTTGCCGCCTTCGGCCTGAACCAAGCCTTCATCCATCGCAAACGGCCCCATTGCGCTCGACATATTTCCACAATTGGCGGAGATGTCGACGGAGGCGTTGCGCGGGGTGAGCTGGAAGAAGGAATAGTCGATATCGGCATCGTCCCGGCTTGGTGGTCCGACAACGCAAATCTTCGAGAGTGAGGAGATGCCGCCGCCCATGCCGTTCAACTGGCGACCGTTCGGATCGTCCGCGCCCAGTGTTGCGACGAACAGCTCTGGCCATAAATCACGGTCTGCCGGCAGGTCGCGTGCATGGAACACGACGGCCTTGCTGGTGCCGCCACGGATAAAGGCTGCAGGGATTTTCCGTTGACGCATCTGGCGTCCTCCAAAAGGCGCGGTATGATCCAGATTATTGAGTTTCCTTGGCCTTCCACGCAAGAGCCAAGGAACTGACAAAGGGCGGGGGACGGATCATGACTTGGCTGGTGGCGGACGATTGGGATTCAACGCCCATGGGCGAGCGCTTTCAGGCGCTGGTTGATAGGCCGGGCATTGTCCGCGCGCCAGGCGCTCATAACGCTATGGCGGGCGTGCTGGCGAAGAACGCTGGGTTTGACTGCCTGTATGTTTCAGGTGCCGCCGTAACGGCCTCTATGGCGCTGCCAGACCTTGGGGTGATTACGCTGGATGACCTTTGCTTCGTCGTCCGCACAATTCACCGCGCGACGCAATTGCCGCTGATTGTTGATGGCGACACGGGCTATGGCGAAGTTCTGAACGTCATGCGGACGGTGCGCGAGCTTGAAGATGCAGGTGCTGCGGCCATTCAGATGGAAGACCAAGTGCTGCCCAAGAAATGCGGCCATCTGAACGATAAGCTTCTGGAAACGCCGGAAGGCATGGCCCGCAAAGTCGCCGCTGCCCGCAAAGCGCGCCGCCACCTTCGCATCATCGCGCGGACGGATGCCGTGCAGGCCGAAGGGCTGGAGGCCGGCATCGCGCGGGCAAAGCTATACGTTCAAGCCGGTGCAGACTTGGTGTTTGCAGACGGCATCAAGACGCCGGAAGAATTCCGCCGCTTCTCCACCGAATGCGGCGCGCCCTTTATGGCGAACATGACGGAATTTGGCCGCACACCCTATTACACGGCCAAGCAGTTCGAAGAATTCGGCTGCAAGGTCGTGATCTGGCCGGTCTCCAGCCTCCGTGTCGCCTCGAAGGCGATGCAGGAGATGTATGGCGCGCTGAAAGCTGAGGACACGTTGATCAATCATCTGGATAAGATGCAAACCCGCGCTGAGCTCTACGAAACCATTGGATATCACGAGTTTGAGGCGCTGGATGACAGTGTCGCGGAAACGATTGTTCCCGATGATATTCGGATCGCCGGGCCGAGGAACTCCTGATGCCGAATTACACAATCCGTGCACTTCCTTCGGGTGAAAGTCCTCATTGGGAAGAGCAGTTGGCCGGGCGCATGGCCGCTTGGGCAGCGTCCAGCCCAGATATTCCGCCAGATATTGGCCAGATGGTGCGATTGCGGGTGCTTGACAGCTTTGCCGTGGGCCTGGCGGCGATCAATCGCGGCCCTGTCGCCTCTGCCCGGGCAATGGCGTTGGCGCATCCCCGTGCCGGCGGCGCGGCATTGCTTGGGTTGAGCCCAGATATTCGTGTCGATTGCGAATGGGCCGGATTCGCCAATAGCGTCGCTGTTCGGGAGTTGGACTATAACGACACCTATCTCGCAGCAGACTTTGCCCATCCAAGTGACTGTATCGCGCCGCTACTAGCCGTGGCGCAGCAGACGGGGCGGACCGGCGTTGCGCTCACCCGTGCGATTGCCATTGCTTATGAAATCCACGTGGCTTTGGTTCGTGCGATTGATCTGCATTCTTTCAAGAAAGACCATGTGGCTCATCTGGCGCCAGCAATTGCGGCGGGTGCGGGATCGCTCATGGTTGTAGCACCTCGCGTGATCTATGAAGCGATCAATCAGGCGGTCCACCTTAGTTTTGCCACCCGGCAATCGCGCAAGGGCGATATTAGCTCCTGGAAAGCATATGCTCCGGCACAGGCTGGCAAGATCGCCGTTGAGGCACTTGATCGGGCTATGCGGGGCGAGGGTGCGCCTAATCCAATCTATGAAGGCGAAGACTCAATCATTCCATGGATGCTTGCCGGTAAGGACGCGCGATACACCGTGCGGCTGCCTGTTCGAGGCGCGCCGCCAGCCGGAATTTTGGAAACTTTCCCGAAAGCACATTCTGCTGAATATCAGGCCCAGGCCATTATCGATCTGGCGTTTGAGGCCCGCGCTGCGGTTGATCCTGCGACGATTGAACGGGCTGTCCTGCACACATCTGACCACACGCATTTTGTGATCGGTACCGGTGCCAATGATCCCCAAAAGATGGACCCGAAGGCCAGCCGCGAGACGCTGGATCACTCCATCATGTATATCCTCGCAGTCGCACTTGAAGACAGTGCCTGGGACCATGAAGCGAGTTACACGCCGGAACGGGCGGGCCGTGAGAGCACTGTGGCTTTGTGGAACCGCGTTGAAACAATGCTCGATGACGAATGGACGCGCAGATATCACGCCGATGACCCAACCGAACGCGCTTATGGCGGCTCGTTGGAATTGACGCTAAAATCTGGTGAGGTCCTGAACTTCGAGAAAGCTGCGGCGGATGCACACCCGAATGGTGCTGCGCCGTGGCAAGAAGCAGACTATGTCGCCAAATTCACCCGTCTGGCAGAACCATTGCTTGGCAAAGACGAGACCGCTCGAGTGGTGACGCAAACATTATCACTTGGCGGACTGGACGCGGCGGGGCTCCTCGCCCTAAATCCAACAGCAGCGCATGGCGCTGTCACGCCGAACGCGCCGACGGGCGCTGGCATTTTTGATTTCGGAACGGAAAGTTAGAACAGCATGACATCGACCCCGCAGACGATCGCGATCCTTGGCGGCACCGGCGACCTTGGCACAGGCCTTGCCCGGCGCTGGGCGAAAGCTGGCCACAAAGTCATCATCGGCTCCCGCACCACAGAAAAAGCGGAAGCAGCGGCGGCTGACCTAAAGGACTTCGGCGTTACAGGCCTAGAGAACCTTGCAGCGGCTGCTGCGGCGGATATCGTTGCGATCACCGTGCCTTACGCCAACCAACTCGGCACGCTGGAAGCTTCCCGCGCCGGGCTCGAGGGCAAGATCCTGATTGACGCGACTGTTCCGCTGATGCCGCCCAAAGTCGGCACTGTCCAACTGCCAGAAGGCGGGTCTGCTGCCGTTAATGCGCAGAAGGCGCTTGGCGAAGGCGTGACCGTTGTTTCAGCCTTCCAGAACGTTGCGGCAGATAAGCTGAAATCATCTGCTGATCTGGAATGTGATGTGCTGGTTGCTGGCGATAAAGTCGCAGCGCGCCAGACGGTGATTGATTTGGTTGAAGATGCGGGCATGCGCGGATGGCATGTTGGGCCACTGGCGAATTCTGCAGCGGCGGAGGCAATGACCTCTCTCATCATTCAGGTGAACCGCCGCTATGGCATTGACGGTGCCGGCATCCGCATCACTGGTACGTCAACGAAAGACGGAAGGCATGTGCCGAAATGAAGAAGCGCGAAGGCGATCCCTGGATGCCAGCAGGGACTTATAGCAAGTCCCTGAAAGGTTTCGGCGTGAACCTATTGGTGCAGGATGTGGCCGTAGCGGTCACATTTGGCATTGAGGTGCTGGAGGCTGAGGCCGTCTACACCGATCCTGATTTCGCGGTTATGCGGGCCCAGGGTGCGGAGTGGATCCTGCATGCGGATCATACTTATGACAGCCATCCACTTCACGGCAGCCTGGCTGAGGGCGCTCACCGGGGTGTTGGCGTAGAATTTCGCCTCCACAACATGGATCCCGACGCTGCTGAAGCCCGCGCCCGGGCGCGAGGCGATGTTATCTTCGCAGGTGCGCTCGATAAAGGCCATGGCTTGCGTGAGGCCTATATTACTGATCCCGACGGCTACCTTTGGGTCGTGGATCGTCCAACGGACTGAGGTCCGAGAAAGCAGTATGATGTCTCCTGATAGTTCCCCGTTCTCAACCATGAGCGCCGGCGCCCTTGCTGGGTATAAGGTCATTGACCTGACCCGCGTTCTGGGTGGGCCATATTGCACAATGATCCTGGCGGATCATGGCGCCGAAGTGATCAAGGTCGAGCCACCCCAGGGTGACGAAACCCGAGATTGGGGCCCTCCATTCAACGACGAAGGCGAAAGCGCTTATTACCAGGGCGTCAACCGCAACAAGCGTTCTATCGGCCTCGATCTCTCTAGTGAGGCGGGCAAAGCTGTGCTGGGGAAACTGCTTGAGGACGCGGATGTTCTGATTGAGAACTTCAAGCCAGGCACGCTCGAAAAATGGGGTCTTGGATATAAGGACGTCCTGGCGGAGCGCTTTCCGCGCCTCGTTCATTGCCGCGTAACCGGATTCGGAGCAGATGGGCCGCTCGGCGGCTTCCCGGGCTATGACGCAGTGATCCAGGCGATGTCTGGCATGATGAGCGTCAATGGCTCGCCAGAATCTGGTCCAGTCCGCGTCGGCACGCCAATGGTGGACATGGGCACGGGCCTCAATGCCGCCATCGCGATCCTGATGGCGCTGTTGGAGCGCGGCAAGTCGGGCAAGGGGCAATTCCTGGATATCACGCTTTATGACAGCGCCGTGGCGTTGCTGCACCCGCAAGGCAACAACTACCTGATGAGCGGCAAGCCGCCCGTCATAACGGGTAACGCCCATCCGAACGTCTATCCCTATGACGTGTTCCCGACCAAGGACAAGGATTTATTCCTGGCCGTGGGCAACAATGGCCAATTCAAACGGCTGGCTGATGCGATTGAAGCACCGGAATTGGCTGATGATCCGCGTTTTAAGGACAACGCTGACCGGTCTTCCAATCGCGACGCCTTAAAAGCGCTGCTTGCGGAGAAGTTGGCGCAATATGAGTGCGAGCCGCTAGCATTAGGGCTTTTGCAAAAGGGCGTGCCGGCGGGGCCGGTCAACACGATCCCGGATGTGATGGAGCACCCGCACACAATCTTCCGGCAGATGCGCGTTGGCGCTGAAGATGGGTATGGCGCGCTTGGTGTTCAGGCGAAACTATCCCGCACACCGGGTGGTGCACGGTCTGCGCCGCCGAAATTTGGCTCTGCAACGCGGGCTGTTTTGGCGGAAGCTGGGATAAGCGCCGACGAGATCGAAACGCTGATCAATGACGGTGTGGCTCTGGTCGACAGGCGTAAGTAGCCCTAGGAGGCCGCTGCATTCAGCGCCGCCGCGATATCCTGCACTGCAGTGATTTCAGCGGCGGAGGCTGAGCCATCGGCGCCTGCGACAGCTTCTACAATCCGCAGAACGATGGTTGCTGCATCAGCAACGCCTTCGATTCCCGCCAGAGCATCCAGCTGTCTC
>CAJXVF010000181.1 GCA_913060845.1 uncultured Alphaproteobacteria bacterium
TCCTTCTATTTATACAATCGTATCCCTTCAAAATGAGGGTAGGCGAAAATAAATTTAGTTAGTTACCCAACCTTTAATCTCTTCATGATGGCGACCTTCTTTTTGTCACCATAAATTGACCAATCTCGTATTTCTTTGATGGTCCTTCCACAACCTTCGCACACGTTGTCAGAATCAATACGACAGACGGACACACAGGGACTGAGTTTTCGTTTCTTCTTCATCGGGGGTTCCGTCTAAAAAGGATAAACCTTCTCCGTCACTCTGACCGTCTGACGCCTTCTGGTTTTGGTAATCTGGGTTGCGACCAGACGATTGACCACCTGACCGTAATGCTTCTCCAACATCTCAACCGATGTCCCCATTTGTTTTGCCAGCAGATACGGTGACACCTCTTCACTTAGACGGAAGGTCGCATACATGTGTCTGAGTGAATAAAGGGTGCGGTTCTTTCCCATCGAGTTTTTCTTGAGGTCGAGGTCATCCAACAGACTGTCGAATGCCTTACGCATCGTTTTGATGGGTGTTCCATCTTGATGACAGAACACAAAGGTGTCGGGTGAGGGCTGTGCGTTCAGTTCCTCTTTGTGGTTGTCATATAACCGCTCGAAGAAGACCTCGGTTCCCTTGTTGCAGACGACCTCTCTGATACCGGTTTTACCTTTGACCAGAATGATGAGACGAACCGTGTCACTATCATCCTCGTAAGTCTCTCTTCGGACATCACTCCACTTGATGTTTCTCAACTCACCCAAACGGACACCACAATTTGCCAGAATGAGAACATATTGATTGAGGATGAACCGATCACGTTTGTGAGCACCCCAACCGTCTTTGACCCGTGTCCTCATCCCAGTGGTGAGTTTTCTCCATTCATCTTTGGTGAATGAGGGTCTTCTGGAATCCTTCTCAGGTGATGGTCTTTTGACCTTCAGTTCCTTCGAGAGATAACCCTTCTCGAATGCGTAAGAGAACATCTGACCCAGAAGGGTGCATTCTTTACGAATGGTATTGTTCGATGGTGCGTAGGAAACACCCTTCTTCACAGAATTATTCTTCCTGTAAATGAAGTATTCCTCAAAATCCTGCGGGGTGATCGTATCGACCTTCGGGTTCCCCTTTTCATCGACAAAGAATGAATAGGGGTAGTTCCCGATACGATTGATTGACCACTCGATATACTGGGGAAGACTCTCGTTGCTCACCTTGGGGTAATGGACTTTCCATTCGTTGAACAAATCCTTGAAGGATTTACCCAGCAAAGTCCCTCCACCCTTCACCTTGTTATAGAGTTCATCGAACTTGTTCAGGGCGACCTGAGTTGCTCTGCCTTGGTTGCTCTCACCCGTGCTGCCTCGGAAATACCCCTTCGATGCAGACAGGGGGATCCGAATCCTCATATGGAAAATGTTACTAATCTCGGTTTTGCTACCAAACTTCAGACGTTGATAGAGGATGACTGAACCATCACCCCTCACATCAACCTTGTTATTAACGTCTGTCATGGAGATTACCCCAATACGCATGTGTATCATGTGTATGATATGTGCATGCGCTTTTAGGGTCAAATGAAGTCAGGCAATCACCTAGAATCATACCAAGTGGTTGTTTTTATTGAGAAAAATGGTGCACCCAGTAGGATTCGAACCTACGACCTCTGCCTTCGGAGGGCAGCGCTCTATCCAGCTGAGCTATGGGTGCGGAAACAGCGGGACACTAGCGTAAGCGAGGCGGGAGGCCAAGGGGTTTTGTTGGGGGCAAGTGGGGCCTATTTGCCAGCTGCTTCTTGTAAGCGTTTCAACGCATTCTGGTCTTGGCCAGAGGGTAGTTGGGCATTTGGGTTGGTAATCCACGCTGCGATATCGGCGATGACGCGGGCACCGGCTTTGTCGCGGAGGAGCATGTGGCGGCCATTGTCGTATACGGCGATGCGGTGTGGGGTACCGCCTTTCAGCTGCGGTAAAGCCTTAAGTGCCCGCAATGTTGGTGCTTTCGGCACCAGATCATCCTTCAGGCCGTAAAGCAGCAGCAGCGGCGTTTGTTGGTTGGCCGCACTGGCTTGTGCTTCATCCATTAGATTCACTAGGCCGTAGACCATGTCTATCCGCGTGGACTTCCTGACGTTTGGGTCTCGGGCCATGCGGCGGAGTTCGGCGATATTATCTGTTGGCGTGATGCGCACTCCCTCCCCCGTCAATGGATAGCCTGGGGTTAGGTGCGCGAACGCGTCCAAGGTTGCGGACATGATGCCTGGCATATGATCCCGCCCCCACACTGCCGGGCCAACGAGGATGGCACCTGTCGCTGCATCCGGGGCGTCGGCCAGTGCCGTCATCGCAACCGCACCGCCCATGCTTAGGCCAAGCAAGTATAGGGGCGTATCTGGCGCATCGGCTTTCAACGCTTTGGCAATAGCAATCGCATCCTGCCGCATCCGCGCGCCACCAGCCCAGCGACCGGCATGCGGTGCCTGGCCGAAGCCACGCTGATCGTAGGCGTAGAGCGCTATTCCTGCGGCAGCCAATTTCGGCCCGACATCACGAAAGGCGCCGCTGTAATCATTGATGCCATGCAATCCAAGGACTATCGCTTTGGGCTGCTCCTTTGGCTTCCAGGAGCGCAGTGGCAAAGGCAGGCCATCCTCTGTGATAACAAAGCGGCTCGTGATCTCTAGCTTTCCAGGCCGGGCGCCCGGGGGTGCCAGCGTCGGCGCGGCGCAGGCGGAGAGCAGCGCCAGGCCGATGAATGCGGCTGTAATCTGAAATAATGGTCGGGCCATGGGAGCAGTCCAATGCGAAGCGGCTTGCATCAGCGGCTGTGATCGCCCTAACTCGCGGCTTATGCAAGCCAAGGAGAAGCAGCATGCGGTTTGAAGTGGCAGAACTATCGGGCGCAATGACAGTCGTCGACGTGGATATTCAGCAAGTCGTTATCGGCGGATGGACCGGGCGCGACGCCGCCGCGGTTCAGCATCATATTGATGAATTGGCTGAAATTGGCGTGCCTGGCCCTTCCGAAACGCCGCTTTTCTACCGGGTTGGCCGCGATCTCCTGACTCAAGGTAGCGTAATACAAACTGTCGGTGCCGGCGGATCTGGGGAAGTTGAAGCGGTCGTTATCGGAACAGAAAGCGGCATGATCGTCGTCGCCGGATCTGACCACACTGACCGGGATGCCGAATCCTATTCAATCCCATTATCCAAGCAGCTATGCCCGAAGCCCGTCTCCGCCCAAGCATGGCGGTATGAGGATGTAATCGCGGGCTGGGACGATATTGCCCTTGAAGCCGACCAAGATCGCGGCGGCGCTACTGTTGAATATCAGCGCGGCCCCTTGGCTGCGTGCCGACGCCCAGAGGACCTGATCCAGCGCTACACAGGGGGAACAAGCCTTCCTGCAGGCACCGCATTGTATTGCGGCACCATCCCGGTGATCGGCGGCATCGCAGGCGGCGACGCGTTCACGATGCGTCTGGTCGACCCCGGCCATGGCCGCACATTGCAGCACAGCTACAAGATAGACGTTCTGCCCGTCATCACCTGAGCCTTATCAACAGTCCAAGATAGTGACAGGCGGCATTCCACAAGACATGCTGTCATCAACTGGCAGAACCGCCGGACAACATCAAATCAAGCATAGAAAAGGCGCGAATTCCCATGGGTGATAATAAGGCTGCCAAAGCGGCAAAACTGTTGATGGATGCGTGGGAAACCGGATCGCCGATCCCTGGCCTGCCGAAAGATTGCACCCCAGCGAATGAAGCTGAGGCCATCGCCATTAATGACGCAATTATCGCTGCCAACACCGCAAAAGTTGGCGGTTGGAAAATTGGCGCGACCGGTGCAGCACCCCAGAAGGCGCTTGGCCTGAGCCAACCTTTTGTCGGCTATATCCGTGCGGCCAATGTTGATACGGGTGCCACCACATACACCTTCGCAGACCTGAACCGCCCGATCATCGAAAGCGAATATGCCTACCGCTTGAAGTCGGACCTGCCAGCCCGGGACAAAGACTATTCCCGTGCCGAAATAGAGGCCGCTATCGGCTCTCTCATCATTGGCATGGAAGTACCGTTGAGCCGGCTTGGCCCAGACCATGGCATTGGTCCCTTGGCACTTGTCGCTGACCACGGCGGCACTGGCCGTTTTGTCATCGGTGCTGAATATGATGACTGGAAAAGCATCGATACGGTCAAACAGGATGTCGTGCTGACATTCGATGGCGCCGAAGCTGGTCGCGGCACAGGCGAAGCGATGATGGGCGATCCGGTCAACGCCGTTGTTTGGTTCGCCAACCATATGTCCGGCAAGGACGTTGGCTTGAAGGCGGGTGAGTTCATCACAACCGGATCCTGCACCGGCGTTATCCCAGCCCCAGGCCCGACCGTTGCGGTTGCTGACTTCGGCCCTGAAGGCAAAGTTGAACTGACGCTGAAATAAGGACGGTAGAATGCTAGACAAAGCGGCAGATCAGAAAGAAGAGCTCATTCCATATCGGGGGCCGACAAGCCCCTATGCGCTCAATGAAATCTTCATCCAGGACGCGTTCGCTAACGATGACGAACGCCTCTGGATGCAGATGACGCCCTATAGCTGGTCTCGCCCGCTTTGTCTGAATGCCAGCCAGGGTTATTGGGTGCATCTCTCTAAATTCCGAGGCGATGGCGTGGTCTCGTGCCACCGTCACCCGGCCCCGGTTCATGGCTTCATCATCAAAGGCGGATGGCGCTACCTGGAACATGATTGGGTGGCGACGGAAGGCTCATACATATTTGAGCCACCAGGGGACATTCACACCCTCGTAGCATTGCCTGAAGTGGAGGAGAGCATCACGCTGTTCCATAATACCGGCGCGCTTATCTATTGCGATGTGGATGGGAACACCAAGGGCTATGCCGACGTGTTCACCCGGATAGACGGCTATGCCAAGCACTTCGAGAAAGTCGGCCTTGGCGCTGACTACGTGAAGAACTTCATCCGTTAAGGAGCAATCTTATGTCTGACGTCATTCTGATCGTCGGTGCTGGTCCCGGCATGGGTGCCGCAATTGGTCGTCGCTTCGCCCGCGAAGGCTTCAAAGTAGCACTGGCTGGCCGCACCCTCTCTAAAGTGCAGGACCTTGCGGCGGATATAAGCGGGGCTAAGGGCTTCGCTTGTGATGCGACAGACGAAAGCTCTGTCAAAGCGCTGTTTGATGCGGTGAAGAAGGACATGGGCGAGCCCAATGTTGTTGTCTTCAACGCTAGCGGTCGTGTGCGCGCCAGCATTCTCGACATTGAAGTCGAGGACTTTGAAAAAGCTTGGCAAATTAGCTGCCTTGGCGGGTTTATCGTAGGTCGGGATGCAGCCCGGATCATGACGCCCGAGGGCAAAGGCACGATCCTATTCACGGGTGCCACGGCATCCGTTAAAAGCTACGCGAACTCCGCTGGGTTTGCTGTCGGGAAGTTCGGCCTGCGCGCATTATCCTTTTCGATGGCGCGTGAATTTGGGCCGAAGGGCATTCATGTGGCCCATGTGGTTATCGATGGCGGCATCCGCGCGGATCACCGCACCGATTATCGCCAGCATGACCCTGAGAACCCAGATAAGTGGCTCGACCCGGACGCCATTGCCGACAATTATTGGATGCTCCACGCGCAGCACCGCTCAAGCTGGACGGCTGAAATCGACGTGCGGCCTTGGGTGGAGAACTTTTAGGATGAGCGGCCCTGTTAGCGTTTCAATCCAGGACGACATCGCGACGCTCACAATGGACGATGGCAAAGCCAACGCTTTAGCCCCCGCCATGTCTGCCGGCCTGAACGCAGGACTAGATGAGGCGGAGGCTCTGTC
>CAJXVF010000182.1 GCA_913060845.1 uncultured Alphaproteobacteria bacterium
GCTTTGATCTCCGCGAGTGCTGGCGGTTCAACCGCATCCTTCTTCATCCCAGCCCCGCCGAGCGTCGCCCGGACAGCGGCAGTCCGATCAAGCTCTGGGCTGGGCGTGATTTTGTTCAAGCGAATTGCATGCGGCTTCAGCATTTGGATCAGCGCTGCATTGGTGACCGGCTTCGCCAGGAAATCCGTCATTCCGGCTTCAAAACAGGCATCACGGTCCTCTGCAAATGCATTCGCGGTAACGGCAATGATGGGTGTGCGGCGCGCGCCGTCTTCCATTGCGCGGATTTGCCTGGTCGCCTCATAACCGTCCATGATCGGCATTTGGCAATCCATCAGGATCAGATCAAAGTCTTGCTCAGCCGCCGCGTCAGCAGCGGCTAGGCCATTTTCGGCAACCGTCACCGTACAACCAAGATCTTCCAGCAAGCCTTCCGTCACGAGTACGTTTACCGGGTTATCTTCCGCCATCAGAATATTCAGATTGAGCGGCTCTAGCACGACTTCAGCCGTTTCAGAGCCACTGGCCAAGGCCTGCAACATGCCGCCAAGGTCCACATCCCCCAAAGGACGCATCATCGCCCAATCGACCACATCATTAAGTTCATCAGCGACCGGATCACTGCCAAAATCTGTCAGAATGCAAAGCTTGGGCCGGGCGTCACCAGATATCTTCAGCAACCGGGTGCGCAAACGTTTCAAGCTCTGCTCATCATCGCCTGACGTAATAATGACATCAGGGATCCGCTCACCAAGGCCGAGCGCACCTTCAAGCATCGCTGCGGCCTGAGCCGCACCTTGCGCTTCTGCAGACTCAACTCCACGCCGGGCAAGGCGCCCAAGCAGAGATTGCTGCTCATCTGGCGTTGCTTCGGCGGCCAGAACGAACAAGCCGCTCTGAAGCGCCGGCGGGTCTGCAACGACAACTGTTGCCGGGACAGACAATCGGAATGTCGAGCCGCCCCGCTCAGACCGCACAAGCGTTACATCGCCGCCCATGCGCCGGGCCAAGTCACGAGCAATCGCCAACCCAAGGCCAGCGCCGCCGAACTTCCGGCTCATAGAGCCATCACCCTGTTCGAAGCGTTCAAAGATGCGATCCCGCGCAGCACCAGGCACACCAGGACTCGTATCGTTAATATCGATATCAAGCCGCCCGTCGCTTTCCCCGCTACCCTCAATCCACTCAGCGGAAATCGCCACACTGCCGGAAGTCGTAAATTTAACGGCATTGCCAACCAAATTGACCACGACCTGACGCACCCGGGCGGAATCACCGACAAGGCAATGCGGCAGATCAGGGTCCGGCATGGAGACGATATGCAACCCCTTGCCGCTAGCGGATGGTGCAAAGGCGATTGCCATATCGTCTAGCATCACAGTTGGGTCGTATGCGGTCTTTGCGACCGTAACTTCGCCTGATTCAATCTTCGCCAGATCAAGTATGCCGTTCAGAAGGTCCAGCAAGGTCGTCCCAGATGCGCGGATTGTTGTGGCGTAGTTCTGCTGGCGCGGCGTCAGGCCTGTATTCAGCATCAAGTCCATCGCGCCAAGAATGCCATTCAGCGGCGTTCTGATTTCATGGCTCATTTTCGCCAAGAAGTCTGACTTCGCGTGATTGGCGCGCTCTGCCTCACGGCGGACGCGTTCGGCCTCAGCCAGCGAGACCTTCATGTTGGCGTAGGCGTCTTTGATCTCTGCCATCTGATGCTCGACATCGTGGTCGAGCTTGCGGCGGCGCGCTTCTAACTCAATGTCCCGGTCCCTAAGGTCCGCAGACAAGCGATTGATCGCTGAAGCAACATCATTGGCGGCGACCGTTTGATAGCGGCCAAGTTGCGGGTAGTCGGACTGGCTGGCGGACTCAAGGTCGGTTCGGAGCTTCAAAAATGGCTTGAGAGATTTGATGGCAGATCGCCGGCCTCGGATCATCGCAATCGGCAGCAAGAGCAAAGCCGTAATAGCTGCGGACAATCCGGCAAGCCGCAATGTGTCAGCGACGGGCGGCATTTGTTCACCCATAAGATAGGGTGCCGCCTCCAAGGTTACAAAGACCGCCAAGGCCACAGACCCAAGCAGGGCAATGACAGTGAAGAGGGCACCAAAAAGAGTGCCAACGCGATGAGGCGTGTTGCTGAGCGGCGCAGTAGGTCGCGCACGTTGCGGCGACAGGCGCACACTCGGGCCAGCTGTCGGGTCTTCAATAGCGGATACAGTGTCAGGCATGCGAACCCTATTGAGATATCACCAAGCAGACGCCCAAACGCGATACAGTGCAGGCGAACTGGCTTATTAGAGCCCAATTCGGTTTAATGCCGCCCTAACCCAAGATGCTAAAAAGGATTGCAAGCCAATGCCTCGCTTCGCCGCCAATCTTTCGATGATGTTTCAGGAGCATGAATTCCTGGACCGGTTTGCTGCAGCATCCTCCGCTGGGTTCAAAGGCGTTGAGTTCCTGTTTCCCTATGATTTCTCTATTGCGGATGTGCAAGACGCAGCGAAAAGCGCCGGCATAGAGATCGCGCTCTTCAACCTGCCGCCAGGAGATTGGGAAAAGGCGGAACGTGGCTTGGCGGCAATGCCTGGCCGCGAGGCCGACTTTGCCGAAGCCCTGGATAAGGCCATCAGCTACGCCGTTCCACTTGGGTGTAAGCGCCTGCATATGATGGCTGGCATTCCAGGTGGTGACGCAGACTTGGCCCAATGCCGTGCGACTTATGTCAGCAATCTGAAGTACGCGGCACCGAAGCTTGCAGATGCTGGCATAATGGGTTTGATCGAACCCATTAACACACGCGACATCCCCGGCTACTTCATCAACTACCAGCAGGATGGCCATGATGTGCTGGCGAATGTGGGTGCCGATAACTTGATGGTCCAGATGGACTTTTATCACGTCCAAATCATGGAAGGCGATATCGCTATGCGCTTCCAAAAGCATCAGGCGGGCGTCGGCCATATTCAGATCGCCGGGTCACCCGGTCGCCATGAGCCAGACATTGGTGAAATCAATCATCCTTATCTTTTCGAGATGCTGGATGATCTCGGCTATGATGGCTGGATCGGTTGTGAATACCGGCCTGCAGCAGGCACGCTGGAAGGCCTGGCGCGTTGGGGTAGCGATTATGGCCTCGGTTGATTTCCAAAAAGACCGGCCCGCACTTGATCGCCAGACTTGGTATTGCGTGCATATTCTGGATGAATTGAACGGTGCCCGCTCCCGCGGATTTCCGCCCGAATCCCGACGCATCAACGACATGCTCACTTGGTCCGACAAGCGATCAAAAGGCCGCTGGACCGCAGAGCGAGATCATGACGACACGCCGATCTTCTGGTTCGAGGACCAAACCGACGCCATCCAATTCTCTCTGAAATGGTTCCCCTTTAAATGCTTATGAGGCCAAACTGATGGTCAGACTTTCTGATATGACGGCAGATGATGCAGCGCATCTCCTGTCGAAGAATTGCCCCAGTTTTCCGGGTGAGCCATTCGTGGCTGGACCGCCGTTGAAAGACCGCCGCGTCGCAATCGTCACCACTGCCGGGTTACATCGAACTAACGATACGGCGTTTGACCTGACCGATATTGGCTACCGGGTCATTCCTGGAAATGTCCAAGCGGCAGATCTGGCGATGAGCCACGCGTCAGTCAATTTTGACCGATCTGGGTTCCAGGATGACGTGAACGTGGTCTTCCCCATTGACCGGTTGCGCGAATTGAAGACGGCGGGCGAAATTGGCTCCATGGCAGATTTCCACTACTCCGTCATGGGTGCGGGATGGGAGCCCCATGAAATTGAGCCGACAGCACTGGAAATGGCAGCCCTCCTGCAGCGGGATAATGTCGACGCCGCTCTACTCGTCCCCGTTTGACCAAACTGCACGCGCGCCGTGAGCGCACTTGGGCATTTCCTCGAATCCGCCGGCATCGCGACAGCTGGCATCAGCCTAGTGCGTGAAAACACGGAACTGATGCGGTCGCCACGCGCGCTCTGGGTGCCGTTTGAGCTAGGCCGCCCCTTCGGCGCGCCCCATGCACCGGACTTTCAGATGCGCGTGCTGAAGTCCGCGTTGGCTCTATTAGACCGCACCGACGGGCCGGTCATTCTGGAGGACTTTCCAGATGACGCACCTGACAGCAACAGCGCCGCATCGCTCGTTTGCCCCGTCAATTTCCCGAAACCGCCAAATCCCGATGAAAGTGATCTGCTGCGTGCAGTGCTAGCGGAAACGGCCAGCCTGGCCCCTTGGCACGCGCTTTTTATGGAAACCCATGGGCGGAGCATCGCAACAGTCAGTGGCCTCGATATCGACGCTGCTGCCCGCTATGCCGCAGCATTTTTGGATCCCACGGAGAATCCTGAACCACCAGAAGGCAAGGACCCGGCTTCGACCCTGCGTTTTGCGATTGAGGACTTGCGCAATTGGCGGCTGGAGGCGATCACGGCTCAGCCAGGCCCCAAACCATCGTCGAAAACCCTGGCCGATTGGTTCTGGGGGGAAACGGCGACGGGCGCACTGGCGTTGGCGCTCCATCCCGTGCTGTTAGAAAGTGCCAGCCCGCGCCTTCGCCAAGTCGGTGCAGGCCAGCTTGTCCCGCGCGCGCAGCGGCACCGGCTCGGCTGAACAGGGTTATGGCGTCATAGACGGTGCGCCAATGGTGAACCCGCGCGCCTGCTCGTAAGCCCATGCGGCCCTAAGCGCCACATCTTCCGCACCGTAGCGGGCGACAAACTGGACGGAGAGCGGCAAGCCAGCCTTGGTGAACCCGACAGGCACGGCGCAGGCGCACATCTCCGCCATGTTTACAGCGCGGGTGAAAAGCGCCGGCGTGGTTTTCTGGTCAATGGTGTCGACGACCGGTGCCGGCGTAGCGGTTGTTGGCGTCAACAGAATATCCACATCCGCCATCGCCTGATGGAATGCCTGGATGCAGCGCTGCTGATCCCGCTTGGCGAGCAGATAATCCTTCGATGTGATGCTCCGTCCGCCAGCGAGGCGTGGCCGCACATCTTCATCCAGCGGCGCGTTTGGGTCGTCAATCAGGTGGCTGTAGTGGGCATAGCCTTCTGCATAAATGATCTGCCCAAGCGGGTCTGCCATGTCCGCCAGCTTCTCCGGGAGTTCAATGGACACGACGGACGCGCCAGCCTTTTCGAGCACTTTCAGCGCTTCGTCATAGGCTGCCAGTACTTCGGCATCGACGCCTGCACGGTCATGATCTGGCATCCGGGCAATACGCATGCCCGCAACGCCATGCTTTAGGGCAGGCATTGGATCCACATATGCGGGCCGATAGGTGAGCGGGTCATTCAGGTCTGGGCCAGAAATTGCGACATACAACAACGCTGCGTCCTCAACGGACCGTGTCATTGGCCCCGGCGAGTCCAAGCTTTCCGCAAGCGGCAGAACGCCATGAACGCTGATCCGGCCGAGCGACGTTTTTAGCCCCACATGGCCGCACCATGCCGCGGGCAACCGCACGCTGCCGCCTGTGTCTGTGCCGATGGCGGTTGTTGTAAACCCTGCCGCCGTCGCCACGCCGGACCCTGAACTCGATCCGCCGGGTGCCCGCTTTTCCGACCCATCCCATGGGTTCCAGGGCGTACCGAGGCCTTTATTCGTGCCCCATCCGCCCATCGCAAACTCGACCGTATGCGTCTTCCCGATGACAATCATCCCGGCCTGGAGCGCTCGTTCGGCCAAGGTTGCCGTGTGTTCTGAGATGCGGCCCTTATTGGCAGCGGTGCCGCCTTTAGTCTCCCGACCTTTGAGCTCAATCAGATCTTTGAGGGCTGTCTCTTATACACATCTCCGAGCCCACGAGACCTCT
>CAJXVF010000183.1 GCA_913060845.1 uncultured Alphaproteobacteria bacterium
AGGTAAGCTACTTCTTGCGCGCCTGGCGTCGGGCGATGAAGTTTTCCCGCAGCATCAAGGCGCTGGGTGTAATCACCAGGGTCAGGACGGTGGCGAAGGTCAAGCCGGCGACGATCGCGGTCGAGAGCTGGACCCACCACTGGGTCGATGGTGCCCCCTGACTGATCTCGCGGGTGACGAAGTCGATATTGATCTGCAGGACCATGGGCAACAGACCCAGGACCGTGGTGACGGTCGTCAAGAGGACCGGCCGTAGACGCTGGGCGCCGGTCATCAGAATCGCGTCGAGCGGGCTGGATGCCTGTTTTCGCAACCTGTCGAAGGTGTCGATCAGGACAATGTTGTTGTTCACGACGATTCCCGCGAGCGCGATCACCCCGATTCCGCTCATGACGATGCCGAAGGGCTGGCCGACGATCAGCAGACCGAGCATCACGCCGACGGTAGACATGATGACGGCGGAAAGGATCAGGAAGGCGGAATAGAAACTGTTGAACTGGGTGACGAGAATGATCGCCATCAGGAACAGCGCTACTCCGAACGCCTTTTGCAGGAACGCCTGAGCGGCCTTTTGTTCCTCGTCCTCGCCCCGGAATTCCACCTCCACGCGCGGATCAATGCCGGCCGTCGGCAGCCAGGCCCGGATTTGCCGGACCATATCGTCGGCGAGAACGCCGGGCAGCACATCGGCGCGCATGGCGGGTCAAAGCAATATCATTCGGACTAGGCATATCTCGCGACGCTTAGCCTCGGCTCCATTTTTCGCTGCCTGGAATGCCCCAAGGAAGGCGGCGAAACGGCGTTCATAAGCATGGCAGCCGCGTATGATGCATTGCCGAGCAATATCAGAATGCGGCTCGATAATCTCCACGCAGAATACGACTATGCCTGGGGTTATGACCAACGCCACGCCAAGACACACGGGCCATTATCGGCTGAACAACGGGCTAAAACGCCGCCTATCGCGCATCCAGCCGTCATCGCACACCCAGAAACAGGCCGCCCTGCCCTTTTCCTATCCGACATTTGGATCCGGCGGTTCAAAGGTATAAGCGAGCCCGAAACTGAAGCGCTATTGGATGCCGTAATGGCAATCGCCGCAGCACCCGAAGCCGAATATCGCCATCAATGGCAGCCCGGCGATATCGTGCTTTGGGACAATCGCTCGACCATGCACAAAGCCTGTCCGTTTGATGAAGCCAATACGCGCCGCTTGATGCACCGCACCACAATCCAAGGGGCAACGCCTAAACGTTTTGATGGCTGAGAGATAAAGGCACCATTTCATTCATGGTTCTAACCTTTAGGCCGTTGCAGCACTTGGCTGGAACGCGTCTGCGCGATCATCACGACCAGTAGGTGCTGTTTCCGTCGCCGGATCACCAGCAACCCGAACATGCCGCATCACCCTCGGTTCATTGTAATCATAGGGGCAGGCGCGATGCAGGATGCAGCGGTTATCCCAAATCATGAGATCACCCGGCGTCCAGGAATGCGCGTAGGTCCGTGGTTCTTGGCAGGCGAATTCCAACAGACCGTCCAGCAATTCCAGCGCCTCCGCATCCTCCATGCCAGGAATGCGGAAGGCATGGCGGCCAATGAACAAAGACTTCCGTCCGGTAGCCGGGTGCGTTTTTACCAGCGGCCTCAGCGGCGCCCCTTCTGTGTGATACCCGTAGCCATCGCCGGTTTTGAAGGTAAACCCAGCCTTCGCTTGGGATTGGTACAGCGAATGATAGGCCGCAAGGTCTGCGATCCGGGTACGCATGGCATCATCCAGCGCGTCATAGGCGGCGCGCATATCGGCGAGTTCCGTCTCACCACCTGAAGGCGGTGTGATCTCCGCTGCAAGCGCAGAAGCCTTGGCGGCGAGCGGCATGTAGGAGCTATCCGTATGCCAGCCCTCATTGCCACGCAGCGCCTGGAAGCGCTTTTCCTCTGGCGTCATCACGCCGCCGCCAGCACGCTTATTGGAGATACGAGCGGCCTTTTCACCGTCGCCACGAAGCAGCTCAATAGGGCCGAAGCGCTCACAGAAGGCGATATGCTCTTCGTCCGTCAGATGCTGTTCTGGGAAAACCAGTGCACCATATTCGTTGAATGCAGCCTCTACTGTAGTCCACTCAGCATCGGATAGTGCGCCAAGTTTGATATCAGTGATGCGGGCGCCGAATGTGGCGTCTATGGGTGTGATCATCGGCATGATGACGGGCTCCCTCTCGCTCTGTCGCAGGTGTTTGACGCAGAAATGGTAAGTTGCCGCCTCAAGCTTGCCAATGGCGCGGCGCCACGTCATCGCAGCAGCCCTTGTCGCACATTGGCTGAGCCGTCAAAGTAGCGGTCTTGAATTCTTAATTTCCGCTTGTGCCAAGGAGCCTCCATACGTGATTGAACTGCTGCAAGTGGCCCAGGTTCCACCGTTTCTGATTGACCGTCTCAAAGCCGAATACACCGTCCATGATTTCATCAATCCAAGTGACCCTGAGGCGATGCTGCGGGAGATTGGTCCGAACATCCGCGGCATTGTCGCGGGCGGGATGAAGGGACCGGATGCAGCGTTGATTAGTGCGCTGGATAATTTGGAGATCATCGCCTCATTCAGCGTTGGATTTGACGCAACAGACGTAGCGGCCGCACAAACCAAGGGCGTGATCGTAACCCACACGCCGGAAGTTCTGACCGGCGACGTTGCAGACCTCGCCATGGCCTTCATCCTCATGGCGCCGCGCCGTATCGGTGAGTCTGAACGCTTCTTGCGCGCAGGCACATGGACAGAACGGCGCATGGACCTTGGCACCACCGTGCGCGGCAAGCGCCTCGGCATTCTAGGGCTCGGCCGCATTGGTCGGGCTGTAGCGCGCCGGGCAGAAGTGTTCGGGCTGAACATCGCCTATTTCGATACGAAGCCGATGGGCGATCTGACCTATCGAAGCTATCCAACCTTGCTCGAACTGGCTGAGGCCAGCGACATGCTTATGGTCGCTTGTGAAGGCGGTGCTGCTACGCGGGGGCTGGTCGATGAAGCCGTACTAAACGCGCTTGGGCCAAATGGATATCTGATCAATACCGCCCGAGGACCGATTGTTGACCAGCAAGCATTGGTGAAAGCCCTGCAAGATGGCCGGATCGCAGGTGCAGCCCTGGATGTATTCGACGGCGAGCCAAACGTGCCAGCAGAAATGATGGCGATGGAGAACGTGGTCCTCACCCCGCATATCGCCAGCTCGACTGCAGAGACCCGCCGCGCCATGGGTGACCTTGTCTATGACAATCTGAAGGCCCATTTCGCTGGCAAGGCCGTGCTCACACCCGTGCCGCACCAAATCTAATTCAGCCAGGAAATCGACGATGCCAGGACCACTTACCGGCTACCGCGTGATTGACGTGACCGGCGTTATCGCTGGCCCATTCGCCACCATGATTTTGGCGGACCAGGGTGCCGACGTCATCAAGATCGAAGCGCCCAAACGCCCAGACCATACCCGTAATGCTGGCCCTGGTGAGCCGGGCATGCGTGCATCTTACTTAAATAATAATCGTAATAAACGATCTGTAGTCATTGATTTAAAATCAAAAGAAGGCTTAGAAGCGATCAAGAAATTGGTCGCAACGGCAGATGTATTCATTCAGAACTTCCGACCCGGCGTGGTGGATCGGCTCGGCATCGGCGAGGCCGAACTCCGCAAGATCAAGCCAGACCTCATCTACGTTTCCATGAGTGGTTGGGGCGAGAATGGGCCGCTGGCACACAAGCCCGTGTATGATCCCATCATCCAGGCATTGTCTGGCTTAGCCTCTGTTCAGGGCGGATCGGACACTGTCCGCCCCCGCCTCATTCGCACGATTGTCCCGGACAAGCTAACGGCGGTTACAGCGGCACAAGCCGTTACGGCAGCCCTGGCAGGTCGGGCCAAAACCGGTGAAGGCCAGCATGTGAAAGTTTCCATGCTGGATAGCGTCATCGCCTTCCTTTGGTCATCAGACATGAATGGCCAAACCTTCGTTGGTGAGGAGATCACGCAGGCGCGCGCCGCCACGTTCATCGATCTGATTTACGAAACCAAAACCGACTACATCAGCGTCTCTACCATGACCAACGTCCAATGGGCGGCGTTCTGCAAAGCAAGCGGGCGTGAGCAGCTTTTGGATGACCCACGTTTCGCCAGCCCTTCCCTCCGGGACCAGAATGCAAACGAGCGACTAGAGCTCATTCAGGAAGCGCTGCTAGAACGGACTGCAGCCGAATGGCTGGAAATCTTGGACAAAGCCGGTGTGCCTTCATCACCAGTGCTGACGCGCGCGCAGATGATCAACCACCCGCAGGTCGAAGCGAGCGCCATGGTCATTGAATATGATCACCCAGAAGCAGGCCGCCTCCGCCAATCCCGCCCGGCAGCCAAGTTCGAAAGCACGCCGACAGAGATCAAGCACGGCGCACCAGCCCTTGGAACCCATACCCGCGAGGTTCTCGCCGAAGTCGGCTACAGCGACACAGAGATTGATGCGCTGACCGAGGCGGGCGTTCTTTTAGTACGATAAACAAACACCGAATAGCCCGCCGTAGCAGACGCCGGACTTGGAGAATTTAATGACTGTCACCGTGGCTATGTATGACGGCTCGTATGACCATATTGGTGCGCGGTTGGATGCGCTTGGGCTCGATATTAACGTCATTACGTTTGATAAGGATGCGCAGTTCACGCTCGATGGCAAAATGGTTCCGGCGAGCCAGGTTGAGGCTGATTATCTCTGGTTCTCCAGTCACCTGCATGCGCTGGGTGCGACCAAGCCAGCGTTTGAGATGGTGACGGAACTAAAGCGGCTGGATGTGCTGCAGACGTTCAATGCCGGCCTTGATCACCCGATGTATAAGCGGGCCTCCGATAAGGGCATTCGTATCTGCAATAGCAGCGCCCAGGGCGTGGCGATTGCTGAATATGTGATGGCGCAGGTCATGGGCATCCTGCATCCTCTGCGTACCCAGGCCGATCAGCAGGTCGCGAAGGAATGGAAGACCACGCCGTTCCGCGAAATTTCACGCACACGCTGGCTCATTATCGGTTATGGCCCGATTGGTGAGGCCCTAGCGACCCGCGTTCATGCCTTTGGCGCCAAGATCGATGTGATCCGCCGGAGCGATCAGGCCGACAACAAGATTGAGCGCGTGGGCGCTTTAGAAGATGCCGGGAAGCTAGCGGCAGATGCTGACATCATCGTCTTCGCTTGCTCACTGACCGATGCGACGCGGGGCTTCGCGGATGCTGAGTTCTTCGCACAAGTGAAACCCGGTGCTGTGCTGGTGAACATCGCCCGGGGCGCGCTGATCGACGATGCAGCCCTGATTAAGGCGCTGGATAACGGGACGGTCAGCGAGGCCGCGCTTGATGTGTTCCATAAAGAACCTCTGCCGGAAAATGATCCTCTCTGGACGCATCCAAAGGTCCGCTTAACACCACACACATCTTTTGCCGGCGATGGCGGGCGAGACCGCTGGAACCAGTTATTCCTCGATAATATCGTGCGGTACGTGAACGGCGAAGCGCTGGAGCGCGAAGTTAATCCGGCGGATATTGTATAAGGATCGCTTGAGGCTCGAGTAGTCTACGAGCACATACAAAAGGATTTACTGATACTAGACTGATCTATTTGTATGCAAATATACGAGATAGGACGAGAAAAATTCCGCCGCTGCCTCCACCACTAACAATCAAGTTGTCGCGCCTGCGTGACATTGGTTGGTCCATCTGGGACCAAATTGGCTATACCGCGCTCACTCCAGAACCTGTCTCTTATACACATCTCCGAGCCCACGAGACCTCTCTACATCT
>CAJXVF010000184.1 GCA_913060845.1 uncultured Alphaproteobacteria bacterium
TCGACGGCCTTATTAACGATTTGCGCGCCCGTGCTGGTCGCCAAGGAGTGCGCCAATGACCTCTCGATCCCTCTTAGCCGCTGCGGCTCTAACGCTACTCACTGCAGGCGCATCTGCGCTGGCCGAAGATAAACCCTTCACGGACGGCATGATCGCTTACGAGCAGCAGAACTTTGTTGAGGCGCTGAACATCTGGCGCCCGCTTGCGGATGCTGGAGACGCCAAAGCCGCCTATAATATCGGCGCGCTTTATTTCGAAGGCAAAGGCGTTGAGCGAGATCCAAACCTCGCGCTTGAGTTTTGGCGGAAAGCGGCAGACGCCGAGAATGTTGACGCACAGCACAATCTCGCACTTACGCTGATCGCAGGCGATGCCGATGGTCGGAACTATCAGGAAGCGCTGCATTGGCTCCTGCGCGCTGCGGAGAACGGTTCACCCCGCTCCATGTACACACTGGGCAAGATGTATCTCTATGGCCTCGGCGCGCCCAGAAACTACGAAGCCGCCTATGAATGGATCGGCAAGGCAGGCGAAACCGGCGTGCCCGCAGCGAAATATAATTTGGCAAAAATGACCCGGGACGGCATCGGCACAGAACCAGATGCAGAGGTTGCGTTTGAGCTCTACCGTCGCGCGGCAGAGGGCAGACACGCACGGGCACAAGCGGCACTCGCCATCCGTTACGCAGAAGGCGATGGCACACCACCATCAGAGGAACACGCGCTCTATTGGGCATACCGCGCCTACAAGAACGGCGTTGAAAGTGCCTCAGAAACGATGAACGATATGTCTGAGGTCCTGGGCCAAGAAGCCGCAAAAGCCGTTATGGCTGAGGCGGAGATAGCTGAGGCGAAATAGACAGCGGCTGCCGCCTACCTGTTTCGCGCATCCAGCAACGGACGCACGAGGCGACCGAAGCGTTCGGCTTCCTCATCATGCAGGTGGCCAGACAAGCAGAAGCTGGTGCAGCCTGCGTCTATGAACTGCTGGAACTGGTGGGCGACTTGTTCCGGGTTGCCGACAACGGCGACGCCGGCACCTGGGCGAACGCGCGTTAGACCCGTCCAAAGATGATCGCCTGCGCGATCGCCATATTTCGCCGCTAGTTCCTGGACGCGCCGATTGGCCTCTGATGTGCTGACCCGCGCTTTCAAGCGATCACGGTCAGCTTCCGTCGTGCCGGAGATAAGTTGCTCAGCCCAGGCCCAGGCATCCGCCTCATCCTCACGGCAAATCACTTGTAGGCGCATGCCGAAGTTGAGCGGGCCGCGACGGTCATACTTGCCAACGCGGATATTCAGATCAGTCACGCTTTTCGCAATATTCTCCGGCAGGTCACCCCAAAACAAATGCACGTCTGAATGCTCTGCAGACATTTCAGCCGCCTGCTCTGATCCGCCGCCCAAATAGAATTTCGGATAGGGCTTTTGCACTGGCTTCGGGACGCAGCGGGCGCCGCTTAGAGTGTGGAACTCGCCGTCAAAATCAACGCCGCCAGATTGCGTCCAAAGTAGTTTCATAATGGCGGTTTCTTCGCGCATCAGGTCGTAGCGCTGCTCCTTGCTGTAACGAACGCCCTCACCTTGCACTTCTTTGTCCGCCTGCCCTGCGATCAAGTTGATCGAAATGCGCCCACCGCTCATCACATCAAACGTGGCGATCATCTTGGCGGCCATAACCGGGTTCACGAACCCAGGGCGCGCTGCGATCAAGGGGCGGATCGTGCGGGAACGCTCGGTAACGAACGCGCCAGCCATATAGGCTTCCCAACATGTGGCACCGACGGGGATCAGCAGGTAGGAGAACCCTGCATCTTCGGCTGCACGAACAACACGGTGCATCAGCTCTGGCGTTGGCGGAATTGCGGCGGCTGGATCATTCACCCGCGTTGCGTCGCCATGGGTGGGCAAATACCAGCCGTATTCGATTTCAGCCATTTTATCGTTCCTAGTTTTCAATCTCTGCGCCAGCATAACGCGCTTCGGCAGTGTTGGAAGTGCTTGAAAACTGCGGCGTGGCGGGATTAACTGCGGCTAACAAACAACAAGCCTGCCAATCAGGGATAAAGTCCATGTCCGATACGCTGTTTCAGCCTTCCGCCGCCCTCGCGCAATCCGCCCATGTGGACGCCGCCAAATATACGGAGATGTATCAGCAATCCATCAATGACCCCGATGCTTTCTGGGACGAGCACGGTAAGCGTATTGATTGGATCAAGCCATTCACCACGGTCAAAAACACAAGCTTTGACGCCAAGGACCTCTCCATCAAATGGTTTGAAGACGGCACGCTGAATGCGTCGGCCAACTGCATCGACAGGCACTTGGCTGATAAAGCGGACCAAACGGCGATCATCTGGGAAGGCGATGACCCGGCAGATTCAAAGAACATCACCTATCAGGAATTGCACGACGAGACCTGCCGCCTTGCCAACGCCATGAAAGCGCGCGGCGTCTCCAAAGGTGACCGAGTGTGCATCTATATGCCGATGATCCCAGAAGCAGCCTATGCCATGCTGGCTTGCGCGCGGATCGGCGCGGTTCATTCCATCGTGTTCGGCGGCTTCTCCCCAGACAGCCTCGCCCAGCGCATCGACGACAGCAAATGCCGCCTTGTCATCACCGCTGACGAAGGCCTTCGCGGCAGTAAGAAAGTGCCGCTGAAGGCAAACGTTGATGCAGCGCTCAAATCTTGTGACAGCGTGGATACAGTCATCGTCGTCAAGCGCACCGGCGGCGACATCACCATGAATGACGGCCTCGATGTGTGGCATCACGAAATCTGCGCCGACCAAGCCGCGACCTGCGAGCCAGAGGAAATGGGCGCGGAAGACCCATTATTCATCCTCTATACGTCCGGCTCCACAGGCAAACCGAAAGGCGTGCTGCATACGACTGGCGGCTACATCGTCTACGCATCCATGACCCATGAATACGTCTTCGACTACAAGCCAGGCGAAGTCTACTGGTGCACGGCGGATGTCGGCTGGGTAACGGGCCACAGCTATATCGTCTATGGCCCGCTTGCCAATGGTGCGACGACGCTGATGTTTGAAGGGGTGCCGAACTACCCAGATTCCAGCCGCTTCTGGCAGGTCTGCGACAAGCACAATGTAGCAATCTTTTATACCGCACCCACGGCAATTCGTGCGCTGATGCGGGAAGGTGACGTTCCGGTTAAATCTACCAGCCGCAAAAGCCTCCGCCTGCTGGGATCCGTTGGTGAGCCGATCAATCCAGAAGCCTGGCTCTGGTATCACAAGGTCGTCGGCGATGAGCGCTGCCCGATTGTCGATACGTGGTGGCAGACCGAAACTGGCGGCATTCTGATTACGCCGCTACCGGGGGCGACTGCATTGAAGCCAGGTTCTGCTACCAACCCATTCTTCGGCGTACAGCCGATGATGGTGGATGCAGAAGGTGCGCCACTCGACGGCGCATGCGAAGGCAATCTCTGCATTTCGGATAGCTGGCCCGGTCAGATGCGCACGATTTACGGCGATCACCAGCGCTTTATCGAAACCTATTTCACCACATATCCCGGCCGCTATTTCACGGGCGACGGCGCCCGGCGGGATGAGGATGGCTACTATTGGATCACGGGCCGCGTTGACGACGTCATCAACGTATCCGGCCACCGGATGGGCACGGCAGAGGTCGAAAGCGCCCTCGTCGCCCACCCAAAAGTCGCTGAGAGCGCTGTGGTCGGTGCCCCGCATGATATTAAGGGCCAGGGCATCTACGCCTATGTGACGCTGAACCTCGGCGAAGATCCTTCGGACACACTGAAGAAAGAGCTCGTGCAGTGGGTCCGCAAAGAAATCGGCCCCATCGCCAGCCCCGATTGGCTGCAATGGGCGCCGGGCCTGCCCAAAACCCGCTCCGGCAAAATCATGCGCCGCATCCTCCGCAAGATCGCCGAAAACGACTTCGGGAATTTGGGCGATACGTCCACGCTTGCAGAGCCAGCTGTGGTGGATGATTTGGTCGAGAACCGTCAAAATCGGTAAGGCTCACCAAGCCTTCATGGTGCTGTCGCAGACTGTGTCTGTGTCTGCGTAGAAATCCGGTAACGTTTATCCGGCTGTGAAGCGTGCTTATAGCTGGGCACGATCGTTGCTGAGCGTCGGGCGCTACGACTCGGTTTGCGAACCTTTCCCATTGCGATTGTCGCTGAATTGGCGACACAGACGCGCAATTGCAGATATCTCAAATGGCTTTGTCAAAAATTCGCGGATAAGCGGGGAATTAGCACGAAACCGTGTTGCTTCTGTAGCATCGGCAGTAATGATCACAATAGGCGGCACCGAGCCTGGCATCGCCTCACCCAATAGGTCAATAACCGCGAAACCATCCATATCAGGCAACTCGATGTCTAACAGGATGAGATCAGGGTGATGTTGTTCGGCCAATTCCAGACCTTCAGCCCCCGTCTTTGCAATCAACAAATTCGGACTGGGGTCAAGGACCGAGATTACGCTCTCCATAAGCTGAATATTGAAAATATTGTCTTCAACATAAAGCAACGTAAACGCGCTGCTCGGTCCTTTGAGATCAACAGCGAACCGTCGAACTGGTGTAGCCACCGCAGCGCTTGTGCCACGAGGCAATGTTAGTGTGAATATTGAGCCGCCCCCAGAACGTGGCTCATATTCGATTTCGCCTTTCATTAGCCGGGTTAGCCGCTGTGTCAGGGTTAGGCCCAAGCCAACACCATCAATTGCTGTTGTCTCCCGCCCCAACCGAGAGAATGGCATGAAAAGCTCCTCACGCCGCGTCGCGGGGATACCCCAGCCAGTGTCTTCAACTTTAATCAGAACGCGTTCTGCCGAAGCGTCATCGACGCTAATCCGAACAACCCCATCGGCATCATTGTATTTGATGGCATTGCTGACCAAGTTCAGCAAAACTTGACGCAGCCGGGTCTGATCAGCCAGGATCGCTGGGTCGCTGCCATTGAGATCAATATCAATCCGCATATTCTTTGCGGCGGCGATAGCTTCGGTACTGGCGGCAACTTCAGCTATTGCATCCGCGCAGCCAATCAACTTTATGTCGAGAGTAATATTTCCAGCGTCGATACTCGAGAGGTCAAGAATTTTCTCAATCAGCTCCAATAAATGCGAACCGCCAGCGATCACACTATCCGCAAAATCTCTCAGCTTTTCTCCAGGGACGCGCGTCGCATTGGCTTCAATCAACTGCGCAAAGCCCAGAATTGCGTTCAATGGCGTCCGCAATTCGTGGCTCATGACAGACAAAAAACGTGACTTCGCGTTATTTGCCTCAACGGCTTCGGTTCGCGCTGCAGTCAATCGTCGTTGCGCTGCAATCCGTTCCGCAATTTCTGCCTCATAGGCTTTATTCGCATCCTCAAGGTCTCGCGTGCGGGCCTGCACGATCGCCTCCAGCTCATCTACTGTTGGCACCGTTAGCGCCTTGGGCAGCAATCGCTAAAGGGCCATTGCTGTTGCGGCAGAAATTAGCGCAGTGACGGCCTTTAGAATTGCTTCAAATCCATAAAATGGCATCCACAATGTCACAATTGAAAAGAGATGTGTGACACCACAGGCAGCAACAAACGCGCCGAACATCCAATAGACCCAACGGTAGCCAAGTCCCTGTCTACGAGTCGCAAAAACAATGATCGCAGCCGGTATCGAGAAATATGACACGGCAATGATCACGTCCCCTGCCACATGCAACCAAAACACATCTGGCTGCCACATCAAACAAAAGCCGTGCGGTTGAAATCCTTCGCTATACCCGGAGTCATAGAGAAGCCGAATTTGATGGCTTGACCTTTATGTT
>CAJXVF010000185.1 GCA_913060845.1 uncultured Alphaproteobacteria bacterium
CCTGAAAGCAGCTGATCCGCAATGTCCGGGTCCATGTAACGGGACAGCGTGGACTTAACCCGCTTTTCGTTGGAAATGTCTTCCAACATCACCATAACGCCGAGGGTTTCATCCTCGCCCGCGCTCAACGGCACCACAGTGACGTTGACGGAAACTGTCTCACCATCGGCCTGAATTTCTGCGTCAACGGCAATATCAGGCTCGTTTGTTTGACAAACTCGTTGCGCTCGGTCGATCAGCCACTGGTTTGCCTCGCCGAACACATCAGCCATTGGTTGGCCTGCAGCGGCTTCGGGATCGATGCGCAGGATACGTCCGCCTGCAGCGTTACAGGTGCGCGTGGCACCATCGCCATCGAAGGTGATCACGCCGTTCGACATCGATTGCAGCATGGCTTCGTTGTAGTTGCGCATGGCTTGCACATCGTCGAAGAGCTTGGCGTTCTCCAGGCCGATTGCGACCTGTGCAGTAAACGCGCGCAGGCGGTTCTCGTCATCATCACTGAACGGTCCACCAACCTTATTCAGCGCCTGGGTGACGCCAATGACCGTGCCGGACTTGTTAACGACAGGCACACACAGGATGGAGCGCGTGAAGAACCCAGTCTGTCGGTCAAATGAAGGGTTAAAGCGGAGGTCGGCATAGGCGTAGGGAATATTCACGGACTCGCTGGTCGTGAACACGGCACCCGCGATACCGGCAGAATTCGGCAGCCTAATCTGCGTTTGGCCGAGGCCTGCGCCGACATAGCTGAACAGCTCATTCGTTTTGGCGTCATTCAAGAACAGCGTCGAGCGCTCGGCATTCAGCAGCCGGGCGGCTTCTGACATGACCTTATTCAGCAGCTTAGGCAGCTCAAGCTCGGAGGTAATATCCGAAACAACGTTCATAAAGGCGCTTTCCCGCGCCTGGGATTTCTCTATCTGCTCAATCAGCTGCAGCGATTCCAGCGTGATCGCACATTGAGCGGTAATCGCTTCGACCGTTTCCCGGTCCTTGTCGCTGAAAATCCCGTCCGTTTTATTCAGGACCTGAATGACGCCGATGACCTTGCCTTTGGGCGTGCGAATAGGTGCAGCAAGGATGGTTTTTGTTTTGAAGCCCGTTTCGGAATCGAACCGGCTCATAAAGCGTTCATCGGCATAGGCGTCATCAATAATCAGTGCCCGGCCTTCCTTGAACACGGTGCCGGCAATGCCTTCATGCTGGCCTAGCCGAATTTCACGGCGGCCAATGCCCTGGGCGATGCGGGAGTACAATTCACCAGTATCGGGATCGACGAGATATAGCGTGGCGCGGTCCGCATCCGTTTGCTCCGCAGCTACGGCGACGAGGGCGTCAAGAACGGCGTCTAAAGAATCAAGCGCGGCGACATTGCGGGATACATCCAGCAGCAGCTGCATGTGTTGCATGCTAGCAGCGGCGTCTGCGCCTTGCGCCTGTTGTGATCGGACGTCATCCATTGTTCGCGTCCTCAAGCTTATCTCTCAGCGCGGACACTGTATCACGCATCTGGCGAATTTCACTGCGATGCTGATCCTGTGCCGCTACCAGCGCAGCATCCTTGTCAGACGCCAGCGATTCCATTTCACCACGCAGAGCGTCAATCATGCGCTTCAATTGAGTGACTTCGCCCTCAGCGGCATAACGCACTTCAGCAGCGACTTCGTTGCGTTCAATCTCAGATTTTTCAAGCGCTGTTCGCAGCGCATCAATAGTGTCACGCAATTGGTCCTGTTCCGCCTTGGCAATCTCCAAGGCGTCATCACGCATACGCCGCGCATCAGACTCTTTCGCTTCAAGCGCATCTCTCAGAGCATTCACGGTTTCCCGCAAATGTCTGATCTCGCTGTCGGCGTTTTGTACGTCCGTCGCCAAACCCAGCCCTTTCCCCCAAGGCATCCCGGCACCTGCTAAGCAGACACCGGCATCCTACATCATTTAGGCCTGGCGTTCACCATGTATCGACCCAGGCATGTTTCTTACCCTCGCGTGGCAAGGGGGGCGGTGCGGAGCGGAGACCTTCGACGATCCAATGGCGCGTGTCCGCTGGATCAATAACGTTGTCGAGCTCGAAAAGTTCAGCCGCCGTCAGCGCCTTGCCTTGATCATACATGCCAGCGACTTTTTCTTCGTAAACGCGGCGCCGTTCTTCTGGATCTTCAATTGCTGCCAATTCATTCCGGTAACCAAGCTTCACAGCCCCTTCAAGGCCCATGCCGCCAAATTCCGCCGTTGGCCAGCCGACTGCGAAGTTCGGTGTATGGAACCCACCGCCCGCCATGCCCTGTGCGCCAAGCCCGTAAGCCTTACGCAGAACCACCGTGAATAGCGGCACTGTCATATTTGCGCTGATAACGAATGGTCGGCAGCAATGGCGCACCAGTGCCAGACGCTCGTAATCTGGCCCAACCATGTTGCCTGGCGTATCGCAAAGGAACAGCATCGGGATGTCATAGGCGTCACAAAGCTGCATGAAGCGCGCGGCTTTATCTGCTGCATCGGCATCAATCGCGCCACCGATATGCATGGGGTTATTTGCGATCAGGCCGACAGGACGACCTTCAATCCGGCAGAAGCTCGTGATCATCGCGCGCCCAAAGGCTGCGCGTAACTCCAGCACAGAATCTTCATCCGCAATCAAGTCAATCGCCTCACGTATGTCATAAACCTTGACTCGGTTTTCCGGCACAATATGACGGAGCTTCCGTTGGTCAGCCGCTTTCCATTCCTGCACTGGGCCTTGGAAATATGAGAGATACTTTTTAGCCACTGCAACGGCTTCAGCTTCATCTTTCACCAAAATATCAACGACGCCATTGGCCGTCTGCTCGATCATCGGGCCGACGTCTTCCGGACGAAAAACGCCGAGGCCGCCGCCTTCAATCATTGCAGGGCCGCCCATGCCGATATTCGCGTTTTCCGTCGCAATCATCACATCGCAGCAACCGACGAGCACAGCGTTACCGGCAAAACAGCGGCCGGATGCAATGCCGATCATCGGCGCCAAACCAGAAAGCTTGCCGAAAAGGTGAAATGCTGGCGTCGTCAAGTTGGCGGAGAACACAACATCTGTATCCCCCGGTCGGCCGCCGCCACCTTCAGCAAACAAGATGGTCGGTAGGCGCCATTTCTCCGCCAGCTCGAACATCCGGTCCTTCTTCTCATGGTTCTTTTTGCCCTGAGTCCCAGCCAGAACTGTGTAGTCATAAGACATGACCATGCAGCGGGCCTCGGCATCCCCGAAAAGATCACCGTTCACGCGCGCGAGGCCCGTGACGAGGCCATCCGCCGGGGTTCGCTTCCAAAGCTCCTCCCGGCTCATCCGCGCGCGCCTAGCAGCGACGACGAGGGAGCCGTATTCGGTGAAGGAGCCTGGATCGACCAGGTCCTCAATATTCTCCCGAGCCGTCCGTTGCTTGGTTTTCCGGCGCTTTGCGACAGCCTCCGGACGGTTTTCGTCCAGCGTGTTGGCTTGGCGCGCGATCACTTCAGCAAGGTCTGAACGGATGGCGTCCAGGTTCACCGCCTCGCCCTGGTCTGTATCGTCAGCCGCAACCTCTGCCGGCTCGATATAGGCCAAGGGTGCCCCTTCCAGCACAACATCACCTTCGTTGACTGCAAATGCCCGAATGATACCGGAGACATCAGCACGGATATCGTGCTGCATCTTCATGGCGTCCATCACCAGGATTGTGGTGCCAGCTCGAACAGTCTCGCCAGCGGCCAAAGCCAGACTGACGACAGCGCCCTGCATCGGCGCGGCCAGGACATTGGTTCCATCAGGCGCATCCGATGACGCTGCAGTATCCGCCGCTTGATCCTGCTTACCAAAGTTCAGGACGGCCAATGGATCGGACGCATCAATCTTCGAACCAGCGAGCCCGGCTTGGCCGCCGCTCGCGGGCGCAGCCTCAACAAACCGCCGTGGTGGTGGTTCCATACCAAGCAATCGCTCGGCATGCGCTTCAATAAACCGCGTATCAAATGCGCAAGCGGTGACGGCTTCGTCCGCCAGTAACGCTTCGAGAAAGCGTGCATTCGTGGGAACGCCTTCGATCCGGAACCCGGCAAGCGCACGGGCGGCTTTCGCGGCTACATCCGCAAGTGCGCCAAAACGGGCATGGACGATCATTTTGGCAATCAGTGAGTCAAACCGCGGACTGGGCGAGAGACCAGCATATCCAGCATGGTCCACCCGGACCCCCGCCCCTGCCGGCGGTTCAAACGCTGTGAAACGACCACCGGCAGGGCGGGCATCCCCAGATGCAGTCATGGTTTCCATGTTGATGCGGGCTTGCAGCGCCATGCCCTGCACGGGGGGCGGCTCGCTCAAACCAACATCGGCAAGGCTAGCTCCTTCCGCCAGACGTAGCTGAATTTCAACGAGATCTAGACCCGTTACAGCTTCTGTAACAGTGTGCTCCACCTGCAGCCGCGCATTGGCTTCAATGAACGCGATTTCGGCATTGTCATCATACGCTGCGGTTTTCGCATCCACCAGGAATTCAATCGTGGAGAGGCTATCCAACCCAGCGGCTTTTGCGAGGGCGACTGCGGCATCAAGCAATCGCGCACGAACACCTGGTGCGAGCGCCGGAGCTGGTGCGATTTCAATGATCTTCTGGCGCTGGCGTTGCAGACTGCACTCACGCTCCCAGATATGGGTGGCGTTCCCGGCACTATCACCTGCCACTTGCACTTCAATGTGGCGCGCAGTTTGGAAGAATTTCTCGGCGTAGAGGCGGCCATCGCCGAATGCGGCTTCCGCTTCTGCCTGCGCCCGGGCGAAAGCATCGGGCAATTCAGCAGCATTGCTGACAGGACGCATCCCACGCCCGCCGCCGCCTGCCGCCGCCTTCAGCATAATAGCGCCGCCAGAACCCATTTCATTCAGAAAGGCCAGTGCATCAGCTTCGGTAACTGGCGCTGGCAAGCCTGGGGCGATTGGCACGCCGGCAGCTTCAGCCAACGCGCGGGCCGCGCCCTTATCGCCAAAGCGGGCGATGGCGTCTGCCTTAGGACCAACGAATGTCAGGTCTGCGGATACAACGGCAGCTGCAAATTCCGCGTTCTCTGACAGAAAGCCATAGCCTGGATGAATAGCATCTGCGCCTGCGGCCTTAGCTGCGGCAATGATCGCCTGCTGGTCTAAATATGCTGCAGGGCCTGCACCATCCAGAGCCACCGCCGCGTCACCAGCACGGACATGCAACGCGGCTGCATCATCCGTGGAATGCACCACCACAGTTTCGATGCCCATATCCGCCGCCGTCCGCGCAATGCGGATAGCGATTTCACCCCGATTAGCGATCAGTAATTTTGCGATGCCCATAAACGCCAGCTCCCTCATCCAGAATTCAGGATGCAAGGGTTTCAGGCTATGGCGGCAAGATCAATGGCAGGCGCTGAAGCGGCTTACCCTCGAAAGCGCCGAGGTTGCGAGCGGCGAATCCGGGGCCGCGTCCGCGCGCTCCATGCCGCATCGCCAGCTTCCAACGTCCAATTGACCAAGCGCTTTAGAACAGCGCCGAGTGCATCATCCCAAGCTTGAACAATATCCGACATGACATCCGGTGCCGCAACCGTCTGGCGATCGAAAGTAGCAGCCGCAACAATCAGACGGTCTGGCATCTCAACCAATTTCACACTCAGCCCCACTCTCGGCTCATGCTTTGTTGGATCACGGTAAGCTTCAGCTTGAAATTCACGAATCTCGATCTTCAGCACGAAATCTGGCTTCAATCCAACGGCTTCACGGCCAACGGCGAGAATGCTGTCTCTTATACACATCTCCG
>CAJXVF010000186.1 GCA_913060845.1 uncultured Alphaproteobacteria bacterium
GAGATGTAGAGAGGTCTCGTGGGCTCGGAGATGTGTATAAGAGACAGGTCCAAGAACGGCGCGTTTGGATACTCGTACTCAATCCGCACGGTCGGGCCGCCCTGCTCATCCGGCAAGCGGCGCGGCGGCATGACGAACGGTGCGGAAAGGAAGCCAGTGACACCAACGCCCTGCAGATCCTCATCACGACGAACCATGGTCGCCAGCGGAACAGGTTCCGTCAGCGAAATCCAACGTGAAGCGTCATCAATGGCATGGTCCTGCAAAGCTGGCGCTGCGTTCACCTGAACGGATGGGCCACGCAGGTTACCGCCACGCGCAGCGATTGCCAGATGCTGAGCTGCTTGCAGAAGGCCATTATCGTCGCCCCCTGCAATGATCAGAACCTTGGAGCCTTGCGGGTTGTTAGGGTTAGCCAACAGCGAAATCTGACTACCGCCTACTGAACCAGCATTGATCCCGCCTGGAGCATTGGCACCAGAGACGAAGACTACCGCATTCTCGTTGCCAAGGTTGCTATAGCGTGCGCTGATTTCAATGCCGTGCTTACGGCCAGCATCACCAAAGTATGAAGCAACGATGCCTGCAGCCTGCAGAACCGTATCAGACGGATTTGGCGGCAGCAGGAACGTCAGTGGCTCTGGCTCATAGTCGTAAACGTCGACAAATGGGCGCGGCAGAATGGACAGGTCATCGACCAGCGGAAGCGGGCGAACGGCCATTTCCAGCTGTGAAGCCTTGGTATCAACCCGGAGCCAGAGTGATTCGTGAACTGGGTCTTCGCAATCTGTCGTGTAGTGCTTGTCTGTTTCCAGCAGCAACACGTTTTCTTCTTTGAAGAGAGCCGCATTGATAGGAAGCTGGATTGTGGCACCACCTGCATAGGATCGCAGTAGACGCAGTTTACCAATCGGTGCGCCATTCAGCATCACAGAGAGATTGCTGAGTTCCGGCAACAGCGAAGGAGAGTAATCATAGCTAAGTGTCAGGCGCGCCTGATCAACGACCTGGTCAGCGCGCAATGTGAACGGAATGAAGCGAAGCCCCTTAACGGAGATCATCTTCATGTTCGGCTCAACATTGAACGAACGCAGGGTTGCAGTCTCTAATGAGCCATCTGGCGCCGGCGTGATCGGACCAGGGCGCTGGGACGGGGCGTCCATAGGCAACAGGACCACGGGCGCGGACTCAATATTAATATTCGGAACAACTGCATTCAGCGGTTCACGAGGGCGAAGCTGACCAGCCACACCTTCGGCCTGGCCGCGCACACTGCCCGGCTGCTGGCTACTGGCCCGCATTGGAATGGGCGCAGGTGCGGCAGGGTTAACTGCAACAGGAGCAGCACCAAATTTCTGGCCACCAAGTGGAGCGGGCGGTGGCGGAGCCAACCCGCCAGCCTGGGCGAAACTATCACTCGGCATAGCCGCAACAAGTGCGCCCAAACCTACTGAGACCGCAAGCGCCGTCACTTGCGTTGCCCGTGCGCGGGAACCTTTTCCGCCAGAACCAAACATACCGCCAATACCCCTGAAGATAGCGCCGAACGACCGCCAGATCGTATCAGCCCGATGATTATCCCATGATAGCCAGGCGTCTGCCCGACCAAATACCAACCGAACAAGGTTGCGCTGCTGCTCCAACGAAACATCGTTGAAACGCACCCGCATTTTCTCTCCGCGAACACCGACGATTTCGCCGATAACCGGAAGAACCTCAGACCCGGTAGAAACGTCTAGGCGCACGGTTTCACCCGTTCGCGCCGCAACATGTGACTGAACCTCGATCAACGCGCCGCCCATCGAAATATCGAGTGAGCGCGTATCGACAGTTTCGCCGTCGCTAAATACAAGCCGCGTATCCAAATTCACCTCAACACGCACATGCTCACGCACCTGGCGTCGTTCACGCGCAACGGAGATCGCAGCAAGCACAACAATTAGGTTGAACGCGGCCCAAACCATGTTCAGCGCGATAACGCCGACATCCACCTGCTCAAGGAACTGCAGATCAGCGTCATTCAATAGAATGCGCAGAATTCCCAAGATCAGCCCCATGATCAAGAACCCGGCCAGCACCATATGCGGCACGACGCGGCTTGTATCAAAGAAGCTCTGTGGCAGCAGGCCGCCTTTTTCGGTCACATTGAACGACCCGCGACGCGGATTGATCATCGTGTAAAGCGTTGGCCGAAGAATATGGAACGACAGCACGCTCTCATAGATTTCACCCCAGAACGTATATCTGTGCTGGGCCTGCAAGCGCGAGTTCGTTAGCACCGAATGGATCAGATGCGGGAACGCGTACAGGAAAATGAGCTGCCAGCTGGACGTGATGATGTTCTGCGCGAACAACAGATAGGCCAGCGGTGCTGTCAGGAATACGAAGCGCGGTAACGCGAAGAAGAAGTGCAGCATCGCATTCAGATAGCAAAGCCGCTGCGCGAGCGTGAGCCCACGACCGAACAACGGATTGTCCAGGCGGAAGATCTGCGTCATGCCCCGCGCCCAACGCATGCGTTGACCAATGTGCAAAGCCAAACGTTCAGTCGCCAATCCAGCAGCGAGGGGCAGGCGAATGTAGATTGAATCCCAGCCCCTACGATGCATTTTGAGCGCAGTATGGGCGTCTTCCGTCACGGTTTCTGTCGCGAACCCGCCGACATCATCAAGGGCATCACGGCGTAGCACCGCACAGGAGCCGCAGAAGAAGGCTGCATTCCAGAAGTCGTTGCCTTCCTGAACAAGACCATAGAACAGTTGGCCTTCGTTCGGGACGGCAGAGCCACCGCTAACGTTCCGCTCGAACGGATCGGGCGAATAGAAGTGATGCGGCGTCTGCACAAGTGCGACATTCTCATTCTCGAGGAATGCGCCAACGGTCATCTGCAGGAATGCGCGCGTGGGAATGTGATCGGAATCAAAGATCGCAATGAGATCAGCATCAGTACGCGTCATCGCGTGGTTAAGGTTGCCCGCTTTCGCGTGCTTGTTGTCATCACGCGTGATGTAGCCGCAGCCAACTTCTTGCGCGAAATCAGCAAATTCCGACCGGCGACCATCATCGAGCAAATAGACCCGCATGCGATCACGCGGATAATCCATCGCCATCGCGCCAAGCACTGTATTGCTGACGACACTAAGCGTTTCGTTGTATGTCGGGATATAAACGTCAACCGTTGGCCAGAGATCTAGATCCTCCGGCATGGGCACAGGCCGTCGTCGTAATGGCCAAATCGACTGAACAAAGCCCAGGATCAGCACCATAAACGCGTAAAGCTCGGCCATGAACAAGCCAGTGCCGAGGAACATTTCCGCAAGTGTTTCAAATTGCAGGGTTTCTGTTAATCGCCAGTAGAGATACCTGGTCGACACCGTCGCGGACAAAACGACAAGGAAGATCGTAATTGCCCGTGACTTGAACAGGTTCAACACAAAGAATGCGATGATCGTGAAGACCATGAACAGAAATTGTGAGCGCGCGTCTAGCTTGCCTGCGACCACAAGGGCCAATGGAATACATGCCAAAAGTGCCACCAACCATACCCAGATAGGTATAGAATAAGCGCCTCGTCGTGCTCGTCTTACGGCTGCGTTCATCTTAACTGAGCCCCCGCCCATTTTCCAAATGTGTGAGCGCGACGCTCAACCCCCGTAGATACGTCATCGCTGATTCACATTCTTTAAAAACGAAAAATGCCAGTCTAAAACCCGCTAATTTCTTAGCGTTTGGCTTAAAGCCCCTGGCATAGCTATCACAAATGGCGTCAAAGTTTCCTGAATAGCTCAGCCAAACTGCCTGAACCATCTTCTGGACCAGTATCGTCTGATTTTGAGACTGTTTGCGCCTTTGCTGGCGCCTCTGCAGGCTTAGAGGCAATAATCGTGCCAGCTGATGCCGTCGCAGCGGCTGCAATTGTGGCACGCGCTGCGGCAGATTCGGATGCTGCGGACCGCGTTTCGACCGCAGCCTCCTTTAAGTCTTCAGCTGCATCATCCAAAGCATCGGCAGCAGCTTCGACCTTTTCAGCCCCACCAACGACGACACGTTCGCCAACGGTGCGCGCTTGCGCCGCAACGCTTTCAGCTGCGGCTTCCGCCTTTTCAGCAGCAGCCTTCGCGACGTCCGCCGCGTCATCGACGGCGGCAACAGCCGAGGCTTCCACCTGATTGACGTTAACCCGAACAGCCTCAGCGACTGATCCATAGCCCCGCGGGTCCATGCTGCCATAAATCGCGCCAGCGTTTGCCGGTGGCGTAAATGCGGGAGCAGCCCCTGGCGTACTCGTCGACCCGCTGGCGGGTGCTGCAAACACTGGATTCGGCTGCGCTTCTGGCGCTGGCATAGGCTCTGTAGGGGGGGCAGCAACGACGGATGGCGGCGCGGCCACTAAGGCTGCAGCTTCGCGTTCCATTGCCGCCGCTGCAACAGATGCAGAGGCCGCGGCGGATGCAGCTGCGGCGGCCGCGGCAGCTGCGGCGGCAGTAGAATTATCTGAGTGCACAGGAGCACTAACGGGCTGGGCTACCGTGACTGCTGCTGTCCGCATAGGCGGCGGAGCAGAGATCGTGTGCAGGTTATCAAACTCGTAATAGCCGAGACCTGGCGTATCGACGAAATCTAGAAGCCCCCGAATATCCGACGCTTCCGCCATTTTTAGCTCTCCACCACAAAGATCGGCGCAGCCCAGCGGGCCCGCCCATACAAAACGCGGACAGCCCCCAAGACCACAACCACTTGCTCACGCGCGAAATCGAACGTAACAAAGCCGCGCTCGCCCTGCAATGCGCGCTTATTCCTCTACGTTCGCCTAATGAATTGAAACCAAAGCCATGACAGACCCTGCCCTGCTCCCGCTGCTAGAGCGTATCGCCGACGCTTTGGACCGTATGGCCCCGCCGCCCGCACCTTCGGGCGCGTTTGGTGATGCCGACGCCTTCGTTTGGCAAGCAGAAACCCTTAGTCTTAAACCGGTTCACCATGTGGCTCGGGTCGAAATGAAGCTCCTGCGCGGCGTCGACCAGGTTCGCGATATCCTCTGCGCGAACACGGAACGCTTCGCCAAAGGCATGCCTGCGAACAACGCACTGCTCTGGGGCGCGCGCGGAATGGGCAAGAGCTCACTGGTGAAAGCCTCCCATGCGGAGGTCAACCGGGACGTTAATTCTCAGGATGCACGGGTCGCGCTGATTGAGATTCACCGTGAGGATATCGAATCGCTGCCGATTCTATTGCGCCAAATTGACAGCCAGCCTCGCCGCTGCATCGTGTTTTGTGACGATCTTTCGTTCGATATGGGCGACGCCAGCTATAAATCGCTCAAAGCCGTTCTAGAAGGTGGGCTGGAAGGTCGGCCGGATAACGTCATTTTCTATGCGACATCGAACCGTCGCCATCTCATGCCTCGTGACATGATCGACAATGAACGGGCGACAGCGATCAATCCGGGTGAAGCCGTTGAAGAGAAAGTTTCACTTTCTGACAGATTCGGCCTGTGGCTTGGCTTCCATAGCTGCGGACAGGATGTGTATCTGGACATGGTGAACGGCTATGCGGAAGCCTTTGAGGTCGATATTGCACCTGAAGAGCTCCGTCGCCAGGCTTTGGAATGGGCGACCACACGCGGAGCCCGCTCTGGCCGTGTCGCATGGCAGTTCATCCAGGACGTAGTCGGGCAGTCGGCGTTGGACGGGTCATAAGCTGACCAGTCAGAAGTACGCGCCGACATGATTAATTGTCGATATACCCGGAGTCATAGAGAAGCCGAATTTGATGGCTTGACCTTTATGTTTGAA
>CAJXVF010000187.1 GCA_913060845.1 uncultured Alphaproteobacteria bacterium
ACAACTTCTTTAAGGCTGCTGGATATGTTGCAGATTAAATGGACGGCGCTCTAGCGCCGCTGATGGACGCCCTCACAGGAAGTCCCGCAACATCGCCACAAGCGGCTTATCAGCCGGCGGCATAGGGTATTTCAGCATCTCCTGCGGGGTTGCCCAGGCAAGCCGCTGGCCTTCGAGCCCCGTAGGATTGCCTTCCCACACGCGGCAAATATAAAGCGGCATCAGCAAGTGAAACGCTTCATACGTGTGGCTGGCGAACGTAAATGGTGCCAGGCACGACGCGACAGTGTCGATGCCAAGCTCTTCCTGCAATTCCCGAATGAGCGCCGCCTCAGGCGTCTCCCCAGGGGCGACCTTGCCGCCTGGAAATTCCCACATCCCAGCCAAGTTCTTCCCCTCTGGCCGTTCTGCAAGCAGAACGCGGCCATCGCGGTCTACCAATGCGACCGCGACGACCAGCAGGGTCGGTAAATTAGGCTCGCTCAACTGCGGTAGTCCGCGTTGATTTCGATATAGCCGTGGGTCAAATCACAGGTCCAAACCGTCGCTTTGCCGCGACCAAGGCCGATATCAACTTCGATATCAATTTCCTGGCCCTTCATGTGCGCGGCAACGGGCGCTTCGTCATAGCCTTCAACCACCATGCCATTGGCCGTGATTTCCGTGCCGCCAATGAGGATGCGCAGCAGGTCCCGCTCCGCCTTCTCACCAGACTTGCCCACGGCCATGACGATCCGGCCCCAGTTCGCGTCTTCCCCCGCTATGGCCGTTTTCACCAAAGGCGAATTGGCGATTGAAAGCCCAATGCGTTTGGCCGCACCTGGCGATGTCGCACCCGTTACACGAACAGCGATGAACTTGGATGCGCCCTCCCCGTCCCGGACCACCTGTTGGGACAAATCCATGCAGATCGCCAGCAGTGCCCGCTTAAAGTCCTTGAGAGACGGATCATTGGCGTTTTCAGGCTTGGCATTGCCTACCTTCGCTGTCGCCGCCAGTAGGACCGTGTCAGATGTGGATGTATCGCTATCTACAGTGATGCAGTTGAAGGTCTTGTCGACGGCCCGCGTCAGCAACGTCTGCAGGATAGGCTGAGGAATATCAGCGTCCGTGCATATGTAGCCCAACATGGTCGCCATATCGGGCGCGATCATGCCAGAGCCTTTGACAATGCCGTTCAGGCGCACGTCTACGCCGCCGATCTTCGCCGTTTCCGTCGCGACTTTAACGAACGTATCCGTCGTCATGATCGCAGCAGCGGCTTTTTCCCACCCGCCGGGCTGTAACTTAGGCCCAAGTGCTCGCACGCTTTTCGGTATGGCGTCCTGGGGCATCGGTTCCCCGATAACACCCGTTGACGACACATAGACTGCCATCAGGCTGCAGCCGAACACATCTGCTGCCGTCTTGATCGTTTCCTGCACAACAACATCGCCAGCGCGGCCGGTGAACGCATTGGCGTTGCCAGAATTGACCACAAGCGCGCGGGCGTCCCCACCCGCCGCCAGGGCATCAACGCAATGCTCAACCGGTGCCGAACGTGTTTTAGACTTAGTGACGACGCCGGCCATGACGGAGCCAGGGTCAAAAGCCATCACCATTACGTCATCGCGGCCTTTGTAGCGGACGCCACTATTCATCGTGCCGATTTGCACGCCGGCCAGCGGCGGAAGATTGGGCGCCGATTCGGGCGCCAGAGGAGACCGTTGCATTATTACTTCTTACCTTGATCCGCCGGGATCTAATCCGCCGGCACCCGTTTCAATTCAATCGGCGAGCCATCGGGGGTAAACCGTTGGATCGTCGCATCTTCCCTAAGCTTCGTCAGCGCCGCGATCATGGCTTCAGTGCGGGCTTCTTCTGCAAGCTTCGGTGCGGCCTCATAGAAGGGCGGCGGCGGCACTTGCTTCGTTTCCATGACCTTGATCACGTGAAAGCCGAACTCTGTCTGCACCGGCGTTTTTGTGTATTCACCAGCTTCCAATGCGAACGCGGCTTTGGAGAACGGCGGTACCATCTGGCCTTCGCCAAAGAATCCTAGATCACCGCCGCGTGGGCCGGATGGGCCGACAGAATGCTCTTTCGCCAGCGCAACAAAGTCTCCGCCAAGGCCCAAAAGCTCAATGATTTCCTTAGCAAGCTCTTCTGTTTTAACGAGAATATGGCTGGCCTTGACCTGCTTAATGCCGTCCTTGCCCAGCGCTTCATATCGGCGGCGCAGGGCGACTTCCGACATCGCCTCCTCACCGATCTTCTGCATATAAGCATCTGCCAACACGGCATCCTGCGCTGCTTTCAACCGCGCTTTCACGGCTGACGTATCCAACAACCCAGCGTCCTTACCGGCACGGGCAGCGAGGTCTTGGTCGATGACCCGGTCCATAATGGTGATGTAGAATGTCTGTGGATCTAGCTGGCCCAGGTCTTTGCCAAAGGCGTGCAAGGCGTCTTGCAGGCGGCTCAGGCGGATAGACTCACCATTCACGATCGCGACAACCTGATCTTCTTCATTCGGCATAGGCGTTGCCGCTGGGGCAGGTTCTGTTGTCGGCTTCGTTGTATCTTGGGCCAATGCGGGCGCTGTGTTCAGCGCCAGGATCGCAGAAAGCGCCAGGCCAGTAATCATCCGCATATGCGGTCTCCTCATACAAAATTGCACGCCGAGATTAGCACTTCGACGCATTTGGCGAAGGCGTTCCAGCCCGTCATTCGTTGACAGGGCCGCACCTCGCACTTATCTGTCAAGGACCGTTGTTATGCTTGCGGCGGCGATTGCGCAACACGCGCCCATTTTATCCAGATATTGAGGCCCATATGTTCGGCGCCATCGTTAAGCGCGTGCTTGGCACTGCGAATGATCGTTACATTAAGTCGCTCCACGCGACCGTAGCAAAAATCAATGACTTAGAGCCCGAATTTGAGGCTTTGAGTGATGACGAAGTGCGTGCGCTCACGCCCAAATTCCAGGCGCGCTTAGCTGCTGGTGAAACGATCGACGACCTTTTGCCAGAAGCTTTCGCCGCTGTGCGGGAAGCAGCGAAGCGCACCCTTGGCCAGCGCCATTTCGATGTGCAGCTGATGGGCGGCATTGTTCTGCACACCGGCATGATCGCCGAAATGAAAACCGGCGAAGGTAAAACCCTGGTCGCCACGCTTGCCGTGTATTTGAATGCGCTCGAAGGCAAGGGCGTCCATGTCGTCACCGTCAATGACTATCTGGCCCAGCGCGATGCTGGCTGGATGAGTGCCGTCTATAATTTCTTGGGCCTCAGCGTCGGCTGCATTTTGGGTGGCCTATTGGATGACGAGCGGCGCGTGCAATACGCCCAAGACGTCACCTACGGCACCAACAACGAATTCGGCTTCGATTATCTTCGCGACAATATGAAGTTCCGGCTGACCGATATGGTCCAGCGCAATTTCAACTACGCCATTGTTGATGAGGTGGATTCTATCCTCATCGACGAAGCGCGAACGCCGCTGATTATCTCCGGCGCTGCTGAACAATCCTCAGAGCTGTATCAGACCGTGAATGCAGTGATGCAGCACATCCAGCCTGACGATTATGAAAAAGACGAAAAGTCCAAAGCTGTCGGCATGTCCGATTCCGGTTCCGACCGGGTGGAAGAACTGCTGCGCGAAGCGGGCATTCTGACCGAAGGCGGATTGTACGATATCGCCAATGTGTCAATCGTCCATCACGTCAATCAGGCGCTCCGGGCGCACACCCTGTTTGAGCGTGACGTGGATTACATGGTTCGGGACGACAAAGTCGTCATCATTGACGAATTCACTGGGCGCGCCATGGACGGCCGTCGCTTCTCCGAAGGCCTCCACCAAGCTTTGGAAGCTAAGGAAGGCGTTGAAATTCAGGTTGAGAACCAAACGCTGGCGTCCATCACCTTCCAGAACTATTTCCGCCTCTATCCAAAGCTTGCTGGCATGACAGGCACGGCAATGACGGAAGCGGGCGAGTTTGACGAGATTTACAAGCTCAACGTGGTGGAAATGCCGACCAATGTCAGCGTCTCCCGCGAAGACTTCGATGATGAAGTCTATCGCTCCATGAAGGAGAAAAACCGCGCCATTGTTGCTGAGATCAAGGACCGGAATGCCAAAAAGCAGCCGATCCTTGTCGGCACAGTCTCCATTGATAAGTCTGAAATGCTGTCTGAGGAACTGAAGACGGCAGGCGTTGAGCATGCGGTTCTCAACGCCCGTTACCATGAGCAGGAAGCCAAAATCATCGCGCTCGCGGGTAAGCCCGGTGCCGTCACGATTGCTACCAATATGGCTGGTCGCGGCACCGATATTCAGCTTGGCGGCAATCGCGACATGATGCTGGCGGACATGCTGTCCGATATTGACGATGAGGCCGAACGCGCCCGCATCACTGCGGACGTCGAGGCCGAAATCGCGACCGACAAAGTCACCGCACTTGAAGCAGGCGGCCTGTTCGTACTCGCGACAGAACGGCATGAAAGCCGCCGGATCGATAATCAGCTTCGTGGCCGTTCAGGCCGTCAGGGTGATCCGGGCGCATCCAAATTCTATATCAGTCTCGATGATGATCTGATGCGCATCTTCGGATCTGAGCGAATGGACAGCGTATTGCGCCGTCTTGGCCTCAAAGAAGATGAAGCCATTGTCCATCCGTGGATCAACCGCGCACTGGAGAAGGCCCAGGGCAAAGTTGAAGCGCGCAACTTCGAAATCCGTAAAAACCTACTCCGCTATGACGATGTGATGAATGATCAGCGTAAGGTCGTTTATGAGCAACGCCGCGAAATCATGGATGCGGAAGATGTTCGCGAAACCGTGGAAGACATGCGCCGCCAAGTGGCGGAAGATCTCGTCGCTGAACATATTCCGAAGAACGCACTCCCTGATCAGTGGGATGTAGACGGCCTACAAGCTGCACTCGTCGCCAATATGGCGCTGGAATATCCGATTGCTGACTGGGCCAAAGAAGAAGGCATCGCCGACGAGGAAATCCTAGATCGCATCCAGGCGGACGTTGATCGGCGCATGGCGGAAAAAGCCGCCAACTACGGCCCAAAAGTCATGCGTTTCGCGGAAAAAAGCGTACTGCTGCAGCTGCTCGATCAAGTCTGGAAGGATCACTTGCTGGCGCTTGACCATCTACGCCAGGGGATCGGCCTCCGCGCTTATGCACAGCGGGACCCGCTGAATGAATACAAGCAGGAAGCGTTCAGCCTGTTTGAAGGCATGTTGGGTCGCCTCCGCACCGTTGTCAGTGCGACACTCGTACATCTTCAGATTGATACGCAGGTTCCAGAACCAGGTCCCTCGGCTGAAATGGGTGAAATATACGAAGAGCATCCCGACGCTGGCGGCATTGATGATATGGATGCAGCTGACAGTTCGCCCCCCCCTGCCCGTGCCGAGCCCCGGCAATCGCGGATTGCGTCGGAGGCAGCTGTAGACCCGAATGATCCGTCAACCTGGGGCCGGGTACCGCGTAACAGCACATGCCCATGTGGTTCTGGCAAAAAATTCAAGCACTGCCATGGTAAAGTTTAACGCACTTTAGCGGCCCGCAGCCGGTTAACGGATGCTGGTCGCTTTACAGGCTATTAATTAGCAGGCTAATATATAGTGACGTTATTATTTGATACCTTATTGATAGGAAGGCGCATGACTGACGCGCTCCCCAATGTTGGGCGACAGGTGGGCCTGCTTGCCCGGCTCTGGCGGACGGAGCTGGATAACCGTTTGCGCCCACACGGCCTGTCGCAAGCGCGCTGGCTG
>CAJXVF010000188.1 GCA_913060845.1 uncultured Alphaproteobacteria bacterium
TGCCACGCAAACGACGGAAGCCCCACGTTCTCGAATTCGACCGGCAGGCTTTTGCAAAGCAAACGCCGAGAGGTCGCCCACCATCCTAATAAGGCGCATCCCCCGCGACTAACACCCGATGCAGCATCCGCCCTTCTGCAAAGTCATAATCTGTATGGGCAACGTGCATCTGGCTGCGATTATCTGTGATGACAAGATCCCCTGCCCGCCATTTATGCCGATAGGTAATCGCCAGAACGATAGTTTGCTCAAGCAATCGGTCTAAAAACGCCAGGCTTTCCTCCGGCGTCATCCCGTCTAAACACGCGACCATGCCTGGATGAAAGAAGATTGCCTTCTTACCAGTAACAGGGTGCGTACGAACCAGTGGATGCCGCCCAGGTTCCTGATGCTTGGCGCGATCTTCAGCGGTTGAGTATCGGTCATCAATCTTCGTGACCACAGTCATCCCGGCCACTTCTTCTCGTAATTGCAGCGGCAAATTCTCGAACGCAATCTGCATATTAGCGAAGCTGGTATCCCCGCCGGATGACGGCAGTTTCACCGCATAGAGCGCGGTGTAATTTGGCGGTCGTTCCTGATGTGCATGGTCCGTATGCCAATCCCGGGCGCCAATGGGGACGAATTTGCCGTCGCCGCCAACTTTCGTATTGCGGCTGTCCAAAACCACGATTTCTGGGTGTTCAGGCATACGCAGGGTTTTGAGATGCTGCGGCATAATTTCGCCCAACATACCGATGGCTTTAAGCAATTCCGGCGGCGTCAACGCCTGCCCCCGAATGACCATCACAAGATGCTCAATCAGGGCCGCTTCCAAATCAGCAGCAATACTGGGATCGACAGGCTTAGACAGGTCCAAGCCTGTCACTTCAATGCCAAGCGCATTGGATAATGGAGTGAAGATCGGCGTCATCTGCACCTCCCGTTTCTTTGTTATCCCAGATTTATGACGCGAATGCCGATAGAACTGCCAGCGACATCCGCCTTCGCATCCTCAACCTTAATGTCGGGCGGTAACGTCACGCCTTTCTCGAAGGCGTCATTGGTCAGAAGTATCTGGTCTGCTGCGGCCATATCCTCACCCAGCTTGGAAGCCCGGTTCACTGGATTCCCGTAGTAATCAGTTTCATCCACCAGCAAATACCAGCCCCAATCGATGCCGATTGAAATGTGAATGTCGTAATCGTCAGAAGTTTCGCGGTTCAGCATGGTGAAGTGCGTGTGCAGCAGTAATCCAGCCTGAAGGGCATCATCGACTGTTTTAAAGCGGGCGAAGCAGTTATCCGCCTCGAACTTCACAAGCTCCCCATTTGTCCGCCGGATGATGGCTTTGGCGGCGATCTGCATCCGGCGCACCATGGAGAGATAGTGCAGCGCGCCAAACTGCGCAGTCAGCCTGGAAAACCCAGTCATATCGAGCACGAACACCGCGCCCTCCATGCCGTAGTCTTTCCATACTGCGGCTTCAATCGCTTCCCGACCTGGGCGGTCCCAGGCATAGGCATAGGCCTGCAGCCAGTCGTTAAAATCTTCGTTGCCAGACATATCCACTCCCCTGATTACGGGAGAGGCTAGTCTATTCTAGACGCACACAAAATAGTCACAGATCACACTTGAGCCCGCCAATGGGGTGAAGCATCAGGAAGCGATGGCGAGAAGGTTATTCTCTACATCATCGAACATCGGCGCTTGATGGTTGCGCGCCTCACTAAGCCGCCGTGCGATCTCATCCTTGAGTTCTAGACGCTGTTTTCTTACCTGGTGCAGTTGGGCTTCATCCGTTGGCTGCGCTTCGTGCATCAGCGCATCAACCTGTTCACACGCGGTGAGATAGTCATCAACCAATTTCGAAAAATAGAGGCTTGCGCGAATCAGCAGGCGCGCCTCATCAGCAAAGTTCGGAAAATCTTGTTCTAGTTTCTGGTGCATGCTTGCAATCAATGTCGTCATCCTTCCGCAGTTGATACAGAAGACTGTACGCATGGACGGTAAACGTGGATTTCCCGGAAAACGCTTATAGTGCAACGACTAAGGCGCAATCCCTATTATACTGCTGCATACATACGGCCAGCATTCAACGCATTGAACGGATCGAATGTGCGCTTCAGACCATGCGTTAATTGCAATAGCGGCGCGGACAAAGGTTCAAATACCTCCACCGCAGCGCGCACGCTTTGATCTGCCCGCATCAGCGTGCCGTGGCCGCCTTGGGCCGTGATCAATGGCCGGATCACTTCCGCACCCACATTCGGCGCATCCACTGCTACAGCCAGCCAGATGAGCCCGCCTGCCCAATCGTAAAACGCATCGACTTCAAGCGACTGTGCGATTTCCGCTACCAACTTTGGTCCCTGTGTCGGCGCAGTTGAGATACGCCAAAGGGCGCGCGAGTCTGGCGCTTGGAATGGTGCTACATCCCGAACGGCCTCCCAGAAAACCGCAGAGGGCTCAGCTTCCAGTTCCGTCAACTCAAGGCCAGCAGGTAGGAAGGATCGGATTGCGTTAGTTCGGTAAACAAGCGAGTCCGGGAAACCTTCGAACCGAAGTGCTGTTATAGCACCTGCCCCACCTGCACCGCCAATCGCGGCGGCCGCCGACGCCGGTAGATGTGCTGCGCCGACAGGTTCAAACGGGCTTTTAAACGCGGCAGACATCATCGCTTGTGCGGCAGCATCATCGAGCCCGTGAGCCAGTATTGTGACTTCGCTATTGGCGAACGGTAGCACTTTGAAAGTCGCATCTGTAATGGCACCCAGCGTGCCAAATGCGCCGGTTGTCAGCTTGCAGAGATCATATCCGGTGACGTTCTTCATCACGCGGCCACCGCCTTTCAGCGCCTGCCCCTGCCCATCGACAAGCCCGACGCCGACCACATAATCCCGCGCCGCGCCTACAGCGACCCTGGAGGGGCCAGAAAGTGCAGCGGCGACGACACCGCCCATGGTGGCCGGTCCGCCAGCATCACCATACAGACCCGTCAGATCAGGCGGATTAAACGGCAGGCGCTGGCGTTTCTCTGCAAGCGCCGCCCGGGCGTCGACCAGCGTCTCGCCAGCCCGGAATGTGGCGTAGAGTTCAGACGGGCTGTATTCGACAACGCCGGTCAGGCCATCCAACTTGAGCGTCCGCTCAGTTTGCATAGGCCGACCAAGGCCGGAAAGCCCGCCCCCGCCTTCAATCGCCAGTGGCACGCGGTCCATTACGGCGTCTCGAATAGCATCTTGAACGTCTGCGACAGTGCCTGGCTTCAGGACAGCGCCAGTCATTCCCCGGCCTCCATCTGCACTGGGCTAAGGATCGGCCCCGCAAGCCCGGGGTTATCGACCAGCGGGAAGACCTTATGCGGGTTCATCAGGTATTTGGGGTCAAACACCCGTTTTATTCTGCGCTGGAGGTCAAGCTCTGCGGGCGTAAATTGCTCGACCATCAAGTCTCGTTTTTCAACACCAACGCCATGCTCACCTGTCAGGCAGCCGCCAAGCTCAACACAGAGCTTCAGGATATCGCCGCCACATTCTTCGGCGCGCTCCGTCTCGCCCGTCTCATTCGCATTATACAGAATGAGCGGGTGCAGGTTGCCATCGCCCGCATGGAAAATGTTCGCGACTTCAAAGCCATAGCTGTCACAGATGCTGCTGATCCGATCAAGCGCTTCTGGCAGCTTGCCTGTTGGGATCGTACCATCCATGCAGAAATAATCTGGTGAGATACGGCCGATAGCGCCGAATGCAGACTTCCGCCCCTTCCAGATCGCCAAGCTCTCAGCCGCCGATTTAGCCACGCGCTCATAGGCAGGCTTGAAGTCTGCGGCGATCTTTTGGATGCGGCCAAGCATGGTGTCGATTTCGTCGTTGGAGCCTTCGACCTCGATGATCAGCAACGCCTCAACGTCCAACGGGTAGCCTGCATGGGCGAACCGCTCTGTCGCGTGAATAGCAGGCTTGTCCATGAACTCAATCGCGACCGGAATAATACCAGATGAAATGATCGCATCCACGCATTCGCCAGCAACCGCACTCGTCTCAAACCCATACAGGATCGGTCGTGCGCCTTCTGGTGAATGCAAAATGCGCAAAGTCGCTTCCGTTACCATGCCAAGCGTGCCTTCGGACCCGGTGATAAGGCCAAGCAGGTCCAGCCCGCCCGCATCCAAATGCTTACCGCCAAGTCGCACGATATCACCGGCGGTCGTCACCATCTCAACGCCCATAAGGTTGTTGGACGTCACGCCGTATTTCAGGCAGTGCGCACCACCGGAATTCATGCCGATATTCCCAGCAATGGTGCAGGCAAGCTGGGATGACGGGTCTGGTGCGTAGAAGAATTTGTCCGGGCTTACGATATCTGTAACGCCAAGATTAGTGACACCGGGCTGCAGAGTGATCGTGCGGTTGTCATAGTCGACATCCAGAATGTCGATCATTTTGGACACGCCGATAACAATCGCATCCGCCATCGGCAGCGCCCCACCTGCGAGGGACGTCCCAGCACCACGCGCAACCACCTTCACGCCCCGCTCATGGCAATATTTCATGACAGCAGCGACTTCAACCGTTGTTTCCGGCAGCACCACCCCCAGAGGCGTTTGCCTATAAGCCGTCAGCGCATCGGTTTCGTAGGGTTTGATCTCATCCGGATGATCAATCACGCCATCAGGAGCAGCAATCAGCCTCTTCAGGTCGTTCAGAATTTCATCCCGCGCCGCCAGAATTTCCGCATCCGGTTCCGGTAAAGCCACCATAACCCAGTCTCCCCTGCCGCCTACATGGCCCAGTCGCCATATCCAGCATCATATCAGGTATTCCGGCGGCAAGCGCCGGTCAATCCACGGCGCCACAGGGCGGAAAGAATGTAGTTATGTCGATGATTATCTCTGTGATGCCCTAGCGATAAATATCTCAATATCCGCCTCCGAATATCCCAGCAGCCGCCCTATCTCTCGGCAATCATTCGCAGCGGCATTACACCAAGCGCTGTACTTGGTTTGGCTCAGCTTGAATGCGGGCTTGATGCGCCATTCTTCACCGGGTCGGGCGTAGAATTCGTGGCGGAGGGTGCGGCCATCAGGAAGCAATTCATTGAATGTTGCCATGGCGATAGCGCCGCTCGCGACATGAGGAGCGAAGGCTGCAGTCGGGAGAACCGTGTCTGGGCCAGGGAGGTCTGAGAACATAGCGAGAGGCTTTTCACCTGCGAGCATCAGCTCCAGCTCTTTGTCATTATGGGGGCCGACGCCAGCGGGCAGCTCCGGGAAATCATCAGGCATTCGCGAAAGCCTTACACATCTCGCTCAAGGCGTTCTGCGCCGCCCCAACCTCAAACGCCGCCATCACGTAGCGGTCCGGCCTAACCAGCATCAACGCATCGCGGTGGGCGCGGAGGGGGCGGAAGGTTTCCGGGTCCGTCTTCCATGCCTCATCTGGCAGGCAAACGCGGGCGATGGGTACGGGCCACGCGCTCAAATCTGCTTGCTGCAGCCATTCGCGGCAGGATGCGTTTTGGGCGATTAGGGCGAAGCTGGGGCCGAGGTGGTCGTCGAGCCATCCGTCTACCAGCTTTGGGTTGGGCAGCATGGCGCCGATCAGGCTGGCGGGTGGCTCGTTTGGCGCGCCCATGCCGATGAGCAGGCCATCGGTGTAGCGTGGTTTTGGCTTGAAACGCATGCCGATGATGTAGTCGCGGGCGTCTGGGAAGCGTTCCAGGCCCAACATCAAAGCATCACGGAACCTGTCTCTTATACACATCTGACGCTGCCGACGAATAGAGAGGT
>CAJXVF010000189.1 GCA_913060845.1 uncultured Alphaproteobacteria bacterium
CCTCTCTATTCGTCGGCAGCGTCAGATGTGTATAAGAGACAGATTGAGCAGAGGGATGCGCGCGGCTTGAATGCCGAGTCTGCATGCCATTGCATATTGGCTTTCTGGTAGAACATCCGTCTGTCGTCCGCCGGTATCGTCTCACGAGTATTGATATCGATGTTGGATTGGCGTGCGAACACACTGCCCGCCGCCGGATTGCCTTTCAGCGTCTTTTCGCATTTGCCGAAATGTTCTGAAAACGCAATCTGCGTTTCGTCCGTCAGGGGTTTACTGCGAATAATGACGAGTGAATAAGCTTCGAATGCAGCGCGCACGGGCTTGAACTGCTCCGTCGAAACGCCTGCGTTGATATCAAGCCCAGTGATCTCACAGCCAAACGCCGCGTTGAGTGGTGTGACTTCCATGGGGTCAAGCTCCCGCCATTGCTTGTTCAAGGTCAGCGATCAGATCTTTCGCCGTTTCTAGGCCAATGGAAATACGCAGCACATCTGGGCCAGCTCCGGCACTGATCTGCTGTTCTTCCGTCAACTGCCGGTGTGTGGTGGAAGCTGGGTGCAAGATGAGGCTGCGTGTATCGCCAAGGTTCGCTAGATGGCTGAACAGCTCACAGCTTTCCACCAGTTTCAGGCCAGCCTCATACCCGCCCTTAACGCCGAACGTGAAGACGGAGCCCGCTTTGCCGCCGAGGTATTTGTCTGCCAGCGGCTTATACTTATTGCCCTCTAGCCCGGCATAGGAGACCCAGGCGACCTTCGGGTGGGTGTTCAGGAATTGCACAATTTCTGCTGCGTTCTGGCAATGCCGTTCCATACGAAGCGGCAAGGTTTCAGACCCCGTGATGGCAAGAAAGGCATTCATCGGCGCCATAGTCGGCCCAAGATCGCGCAGGCCAACGGCGTGGCCATGGACGGTCATCGCCAGGTCGCCGAAGGTCTCAAAGAAGTTCAGGCCGTGATAGGCGGGCTCTGGTTGTGTTAGGCTTGGGAATTTGTCGTTCTGTGCCCAATTGAAATTGCCGCTGTCCACGACCATTCCGCCCATCGCATTACCGTGGCCGGAGATGAACTTGGTGGTGGAATGGATAACAATATCGGCCCCCCATTCGAATGGCCGACAAAGCGCAGGGCTGGCCATGGTGTTATCGACAATCAGCGGCACGCCTGCTGCATGGGCCAATTCCGCCAGCGGCTCCAGGTCAGAGATAACGCCGCCAGGGTTCGCCAAGCTTTCGCAGAACAGCGCTTTGACGGTGGGTTTCTTCAGGGCTGCCTCGACGGCGGCAAAGTCGTCCACATTCACCATCTCACAATCCCAGCCGAACTTCTGGAACGTCCGCATGAATTGGGTGACGGACCCGCCGTAGAGCTTGTTTGCGGCGACGAAACTGGCACCGGGCTCCATCAGCGTGAACATCGCCAGCATCTGTGCAGCATGGCCGGATGCAGTCGCGGTCGCACCCCGTCCGCCTTCAAGGGCGGCGACCCGTTCTTCGAGCACGGATACGGTTGGGTTGCCGAGCCGCGAATAGATGTAGCCGTAATCTTGGAGATTGAAGAGTGAGGCCGCGTGGTCCGCATCATCAAACACATAGGCGGTGGTTTGATATATCGGCGTCGAGCGTGCGCCGGTGGCTGGGTCGGGTGCCGCACCTGCGTGGATGGCCAGCGTTTCGAAGCCGTAGGGGCTTTCTTGCGTCATGAGATTGGTCTTTCCGTTATGCCCGCGCCCGGCGGCGCTTGGATGAAATCACGCCAGAATTAACGCCAGACCAGCCAATTTCGCCGTTCAGCCGTGCGAATTCAATCTTCGGGCAGCGGTCCATCACGACGTTCATGCCTGCCGCTTCTGCGCGCGCGGCCGCTGCATCATTACGGACGGTGAGTTGCATCCAAACTGTCTTCGCGCCGATCTCAATGGCTTCATCGGCTATGGGGCCAGCGGCTTCTGAATTCCGGAAGATATCAACCATATCAATTGGCTCAGGAACGGATTTCAGGTCCCCGTAAACCGTCTCGCCTAGAATTTCCTGGCCAGCGGCACCAGGGTTCACAGGGATTACGCGATACCCCTTTGCCTGGAGATATTTCATCACGAAATAGCTTGGCCTGTTCCATTTTGGGCTGGCACCAACCATGGCGACGGTTTTGGTACTGTCCAGCACTTCGCGGATATAGGTGTTTGAATAGGCGTCGTGGTCCATGTGTCGGGCCATCCCTTGCGGCAGAGCGTATGATAAGCCAAGCCTACCGCAGTGGATTTACAGGCGCTACAGGAGCAAAGCGATGGCGAAACGGGATTTGGCAGGCAAGGTCGTCTGGATTACAGGCGGCGGCACGGGCATCGGCCAAGGGGCGGCGGAGAAGCTGGCGGAGGCCGGGTGCCACTTCATTCTATCAGGCCGTCGAGTGGAGCCATTGGAGGCGTCAGCCGCTGCATTGCGGGATGCAGGCGGATCAGCCGAAGTCCTGCAATTGGACGTGGCTGATGCAGATGCGGTTGATGCTGCAGCCCAAGCGATTTCCGTTAAACACGGGCGCTTGGATATTCTGTTGAACAGTGCAGGCATCAACACGGCTAATCGCCGCTTCGCCAACTTCTCCACGAAGGATTGGAAGGCCGTTGTCGATGTGAATTTGAGCGGTGTGTTCTATTGCATCCAAGCCGCATTGCCGATGTTGCGCGCGGCGGGCGATGGGCTGGTGATCAACATTTCGTCCTGGGCCGGAAATCACATCAACTACCTGACAGGCCCCGGATATACCGCCACCAAATACGGCGTCGGCGCTATGTCAGAGGTGCTGAACATGGAGGAATTCCAGAACGGCGTGCGGGCAACATCAGTCTACCCAGCCGAAGTCGCAACACCCATCCTGGACAGCCGCCCCGTGCCTGTGACGGACGCGGACAAAGCCCGTATGGCCCAGCCGGAAGACCTGGGCGATGTGGTGCTGCTCCTGGCGGAATTGCCTGGCCGCGTTTGCATCAATGAGATCACTGTCAGCCCAACCTATAACCGCCTTTATATGGGGCAGGGCGGCAGCATGGCGCCGGATGCGGAGTAACGACCATGTCCAAGGAACGGGACGCCTTTGCCGCCAAAGTCGCTGATGCGCTGTTTGCGCGGGATATGACCGCACAGCGTCTCGGTATGGCGCTTGAAGCTGTGACCATGGGGGCGGCCACCCTGTCGATGACGGTCACGGAGGACATGTTGAACGGCCACGGCGTTGCCCATGGCGGCTATATCTTCACGCTAGCGGATACGGCCTTCGCCTATGCTTGCAACGGCGAAAACGTCGCGACACTTGCCCAACACTGCCAAATCACCTTCGTCGCCCCCGGCAAACAAGACGAACGCCTGACCGCCACCGCCACCGAACTCTCCAAAACCGGCCGCAGCGGCCTCTACGACGTAGAAGTCCGTGGCAGTGACGGCAGATTGGTAGCAGCCTTCCGGGGTGCCTCACGGACGGTGGGCGGGGCGACGGATGCGGGATTGGGGGCGGTGCCGTGATCGAGACGGCGCCTGGTGCATCTATGGGCTACGATTTCGTATCTCGCATGTTTGCTCCCGCCGTCGGCATTAATGAGGATCCGGTGACGGGTGCAGCGCACTGCGTCCTGGCGCCATATTGGGCAGGCAGGCTTGGCAAGCGATCGCTGAAGGCCCGGCAGATATCGGCGCGCGGCGGCGATGTTGGCTGCATCGTTGATGGCGACCGGGTGATTCTGTCCGGAACTGCAGCTCTTTATATGCAAGGCCAGATCAACATCTAGAACGCGGAGAAGATGGATGACGAAAGCGACAGCAGAGGCAATTTCCGCAGCACGGAACGTCGTTTACCAGACGATGCCGCCAACGCCGACGCATAGCTATCCGCTGTTGAATGCAAAGGCGGGCGTGGAGGTTTTCGTAAAGCACGAGAACCACACGCCCGTCGGCGCCTTCAAAGTGCGTGGCGGCCTGAACTTCATGGCTGGATACAAAGCGGACGGGAATAGCCAGGGCGTTATCACAGCGACCCGTGGCAATCACGGCCAGTCCATCGCCTTTGCCGCATCGCGGGCGGGCGTGGAGGCGACGATTGTCGTGCCTGAAGGCAATAGCGTTGAGAAGAACGCGGCAATGGAAACGCTTGGTGGCAAGCTGGTTGTCCACGGCCATGATTTCGAAGCGGCAGCAGAACATGCAGCCGAACTGGCTAAGACTGAAGGCCTTTACATGCTGCCGTCCTTCGACGAGCGCCTTGTTGCGGGTGTAGCGACCTACGCAATGGAGCTGTTTGAGGCAGCCCACAATTTGGACGCCGTCTATGCGCCTATCGGGTTGGGATCTGGTATTTGTGGCATCATCTCTGCCCGGGATGCGCTGGGGCTGAAGACAGAGATTGTCGGCGTCGTGTCTGAGGGGGCACCTTGCTACGCGTTATCGTTTGACGCTGGCGCACCGATTTCCACAAACTCTGCCGATACAATGGCGGATGGCATGGCTTGCCGTACACCGGTCGCTGCCGCGGTCGAGACGATCAATGCGGGCGTTGCCCGTATCGTCCGGGTGAGTGATGCAGAAATCGCTGCTGCGATGGCCATATATTATTCAGATACCCACAATATTGCTGAAGGTGCGGGAGTAGCCCCATTGGCGGCATTGATGCAGGAGAAAGATAAGATGGCGGGCAAGCGCGCTGGTGTTGTGCTGTCCGGCGGCAATATTGACCGCAGCCTGTATCTAGAAACGCTGTCCGGTCAGGCTTAGCCGTTCTCGCGGATTAGCAGGATACCGATACGGCGGTTGCGTGGGTCGGCCGGAGCGCCGGGGATTGCGTGCTCTGAATCGCCTTTGCCTATAACGCCTGCGATGCGGGCTGGCTGGATGCCCGCCTCAATCAGGGCGCGGCGGGTGGCGTGTGCACGGTCTGAGGATAGATTCCAGTTGTCGTAGTTCTTGCGGCCCCGGTAGGGGCGGCTATCGGTGTGCCCGGTAATTAGAACCTGGTTCCCAGTACCCGCAACAAGCTTCGCGACTTCCTGCACCAGCGGCTGCACGACCTGCGCTAAGTTTGAAGACCCAAGGCTGAACATCGGCTGATTAAAGTCGTCGATCAACTGAATGCGGACACCTTCTTCCGCGCGCTCAATCTTGATGTTCTCCGCAGCCTTGGCGAGTTCGGGGTTCAATTCGGCGAGTTTTTCCAAGCGCTCGCGCACTTCCTCAACGAACCTGTCTTCTTTCTTCTCAATCTTCTCCTTGCGGAGTTGTTCGCGCCACTCGTTATTCAGCATGGCCGCACCTTGGCCTGCTTTACCACCTTGGGCGCCGGGGTCGCCGATTTGGGCATGCAGGGCATCGCCGCTGTAATCAGTGTTTTCCAAGAAGTCGGCGGCAGACGCGACCATGTCCACGGCTTCTTGGCCAGGGCTTTGTGATTCAGGCGGCATTGGCTGGACGTCTTCGTTCACATCCTCAGTTACGTCCTCCGGCGGGCGCCGGTCAGGGCGGGGCATGAATACGACGATGTCCTGATGGGGTGGCAGTTGGACGTTTTTGACCTTGGGTCGACCATCGATCTCAACCAGAGCCTTCGCTTCCCAATCCTTGGAAACGCCAAACGCGTCCCGAACGGAGCCAGCGACGACCTGCATCTTCTGTTCATCTTGAACGGAGAACGAAATGATCAGCAGGAAAAAGCAGACAAGCAGAGACATAAGGTCGGCGAAGGTGACCATCCAAGCCGGTGCACCGGCGGGAGCG
>CAJXVF010000190.1 GCA_913060845.1 uncultured Alphaproteobacteria bacterium
CATTGCTAGATGCCGTCGCCGCATTGGTCAAATTGAAGGCTCGAAACGCCGGGCTCTACGGCTGAACGATCACGGATGAGCAAACCGGCCACCCCAGAAGAATTGACGCCAAAACAAAAGGCTAGCGCCGACAAACGCGCTCGCCTAGCCAAGTCCTTGAAGGCGAATATGCGACGCCGTAAGGATAAGGATGTGCCGCCATCTAACACAGTAGAAAGCGTTGAAAATCAATTAGATAGGGTGCTTAAGCCAAAAGCGTAGGTGAATTGACCCTTAACCCCTTTCGCCGTATGAGTACGGTTGCTTGTGGGGAATGATTATAGGGGCGCGACCTATGCGCGATTTGGGGAGGACATCAATGTCCTTTGCTCTACGGACCTGCGCTTTCGCTGGCGCCGTTGCCGTGGCCCTGACGACTGGATGGGTGAATCCTGCTACAGCACAGAATGTTCCAGAAGCCCAGCGCCAAGCGCTTGAGGCGGCTTTTGAGGAACTCATCAAAGACCCGAAAAACCTTGATAAAACATATGCTTACGCCAAGCAAGCAACCGCTGCTGGCGATTATGAAGCGGCCATCACATCCTACGAACGGCTGCTGCTGTTCAACCCGGATCTGCCTCGTGTCCGCGCGGAACTTGGCGTTCTTTATTATCGGCTTGGTAGCTTTAGTACGGCCAAAGGCTACTTTGAGGCCGTTTTAGCTGATGAAAAAACGCCACCGGAAGTTTCGAATCGCGTCCAGGGCTTCCTCAGCAAGATTGATGACTCAGCCAATCCACACCGATTTGGCGGCTCTTTCACATTCGCAGGCCGTTTTCAGTCCAACGCGAATTATGGCCCGGATGGCGACGTTCTGGTGAATAATGTGCCAGCGACCCCTGGTGAAGAAACAGCGGAAGACGACGACTTCAACATGTTTGCCGTACTGTCTGGCCGCTATGCCTACGACATGGGTAATGACGCCGGTGATTTCTTCGCCGTGGAAGGCACGATTTACGGCTCTCGCCAGTTCAAGTTCAGCAATCTCGATATTGAGAACGTCCGGCTGACAGCTGGCCCTGGCTTTAATGTGTTCCCAAAGGACTCTGGCCCCGTCCTCATCCGACCAACCGTCCGTCTTGGCTATGTCCGTCTGAATGATGAGGACTATAACTTTTCCGTCGGCGCAGGCCTGAACGTAAATTGGCGCGCCTTTGATGACACATCCTTATTCTTCAACGGCTTTGTTGAGGACCGTGAATACTTCAACACGGAGGATAGCCCGAATGCTGAAACCCAAGATGGCGGCGCCTTCCGCCTGACTGCTGGTGCACGCCATGCAATTGATCCTAATACTTCCATCCGCGGCCAAATATTTGGTGGTAACACACATGGTTCGGAAGGATTTGAGTCCTATGACGAAGTAGGCCTCGGCTTCACCGTCAATGCCCGTGTGCCCTCTCCATTTGAGGGATCTAAAGATCTGGAATTCGCTGCTAACCCTTGGAATGTATCCTTCAGCGCAAACTACACCCATCGTGTGCGTGAAGAAGCCAATCCAATCATCAGCAACAAAATCCGTAAAGACAACGATTTCTGCTTTAACGGGACGGTCGCAGTGCCGCTCGATAGCGGATGGTCCGTTTTCACGACGCTCGGCTGGCAGGATCATCAATCGAACCTGCCAAACAATGAGTTCGACAATTTTAGCGCCACACTTGGCGCAAATGTGCGCTTGTAGCGCTGGCCACGAATTGAGGGAGACAGTAGCTATGGCGACCCTGTCCACACGTACCGCAAAGCTTGCCGCAACCACGGCCCTTTGCAGCCTAATCGGCCTTTCCGGGATTGTCGGTTCATCCGCCCTAGCGCGCGAAGCTGGCGTTGCCGCAGCCGTCAACACAGACGCCACCAGCATTCCACCGGCGCAGGTTGAGCGGACATTGATTGTCGGCAACAAGCTCGTGTTCCAGGAAACGGTGAAGACCAGCCCGAACGGCCAGGCGCAGCTCCTGATGATGGATCAGAGCGCCGTCACCGTTGGCCCGAATTCACAGCTCGTGATCGATAAATTCGTTTATGACCCAGACAAGCGCACGGGCGAGATGGCGCTTAGCCTCAGCCGTGGCCTGATGCGGTTTGTCGGCGGGCGTATTTCTAAATCCGGCGGTGTAAAAATCCGCACCCCGGTCGCGACCATGGGTATTCGTGGCGACATCGCGCTGATCGAAGTCATCAATGAGAAAACCGTTGACGTAACACTGCTTTATGGCACGAAATTACAGGCACGACAGAGAGCGGACAGAACTTCGAAGTCCGTCGCCAAGGCTTTTTCACACGCATCGAAGAGGGCAAGGCACCAACAGATCCTATGAAGACAAACCCTATCGTTGTTCAGCAGAAGATGAATGAACTTGAAGGCCGCGACACAGCAAGCGCTGGCGCCGAAGAGATTCCCACGGACGAAATCTCCGAACAGAAACTTCCGGACGACGAGCAGCCGCCACCTGAAGAGACGCCGCCAAGTGACTGATGGACCAATCGCCCTCGCCAGCGATATCTATGGCGAGGGCGCTGGCCCGCCGCTTGTGATCATGCACGGCTTGCTGGGTGCTGCCCGTAACTGGATGGCGATCGCCAAGCGGTTGGGTGAGGACCACGAAGTCCATGCGCTCGACCTCCGCAATCATGGGCGCTCCCCCTGGGCAGACACTATGCGTTACCAGGACATGGCGCAGGATGTAGCGGCGTATATCGAGAGCAATGGCCTCACGTCTCCCACGGTGCTTGGTCACAGCATGGGCGGCAAAGTCGCCATGTCGCTGGCTTTGACGACACCAGATATCGTTGGTCGATTGGTCGTCGCAGATATTTCACCTGTGCCTTATCAACGTGAGGGCCGCACCAGCTTCCTAGACTACATCGACGCCATGATGGCGCTTGATCTAGCGCCGATCACCCGGCGGAGCGAAGCGGATAAGGCTATGGCCAGCGCCATTCCAGACCAGGCCGTGCGCGGCTTCCTGCTACAGAACCTGGTGCCTGATGAAGCCAATGATGGGTTCTACTGGCGCTGTAATCTGCCTGCACTCTCAAACCGCATGGCCGATATTCTGGATGCACCAGAACCGGACACCTGGGCACCGTATCAGGGCCGCACGTTGTTCCTTAAAGGCGCGCGATCAGACTACGTTAAGGACAGCCACACCTCGCTGATCTACAGCCTTTTCCCCCGCGCCACATTCGAAAGCTTGGCAGACGCCGGCCACTGGCTGCACGCTGAGCAACCGCGCCCATTCATGGCCGCCGTTCGGACCTTTATCGCGGCAGCTTAAGTGCCCGCTTTGCAGCGGCTGGCGCATCATCATCACCCAAAATACGCCGCCAGCGCATTGCGCCAAGATCATACGCGGCTTGGCGCACAGCGACTTCCGGCGTCGCGTCAGACGCATCGCCCGTCCTGGCCGCAACACGGTCCTGCCGCGCATCCGTCGCACAATCCAACCAAACACCGTCAAAAGGCACATTGATGCGATTGGCGACCGCTTCGGCCTGCGCCCGTTCAGCTGGGTCTGCAAAGACCGCATCTAAGATTACGGGTACGCCCTGCTTCAGGCAGGCTGTAGCCGTATCAAACATCGCTTCGTATACAGCCGCACTCGCATCCTTCGTATAAGCGGCGGATGGTAGCTTTTCTTCTGCCGGAAGGCCTTGCTGCAGCTTTCGAATGACATCGGAGCGGATATGTATCGCACCGCCCGCCACAGCCAATGAGGGTGCCAATGTCCGCGCAACCGTTGTTTTGCCAGAACCGGACAGCCCGCCAATGGCGACCAGCCGCGCTGATGGTCGTTCCAGCAGCGCCAGCGCCGCCTGCGCATAACGCTGTGCCTCTGTCAGAGATGCAGCGGCTTCTTCGCCCTCAGCTAATCCTGCGCGATGCAGTGCCGTTTTGGCACGAACCGCAGCCCGCATGCTGAAGAACACAGGTGCCAATGCCAGGCCAGAATAATCCTGTCGCTCGGCCAGATATCGGCTCCACATGCGTGCGGCCACGTCTTGAAGGCCGCGCGTCCATAGGTCCATGCCTAAGAAGGCTGCGTCATGCAGCACATCCACGGTCGCCATGGCATCATCGAACTCAAGCGCATCAAAAATGACTGGTGCACCTTCAATCAATGCGACATTGCCAAGGTGCAGATCGCCATGCAGCCGGCGCACTAGCCCCGCCTGCCCACGTTCATCGACCTCTGAAAGCGCCTGAATCAGCGTCGCCTGCATTGCCTCATGCAGTTTTGCGATTACTTCATCCCCAAGCGTATCCGCCCCAGCAACAAGGTCCCGCATCGTGCGCCCGGAAATGCTGGCGAGCTTCATAGCTGCGCCTTCAACTACCGCACCGGGCGTTGCGTCATGAAAGCGGGCGATCTGCACCGCGAGGCGTTCCGCCAAAGCTCCATCAACTGCACCTGCATCCGCCAGCACATCAAGCGTTTGGGTTTCGTCGAAGCGGTGCATAACGACTAAATGCTCTTGGGCGCTCGCCGTCAGTTCATCAGAAACGTCACCGATGCGGATATCGCCGCCATTATTGAATACAGGTGCCACACCCAAATACAGCTCGGGAGCTGTGCGGCGGTTTATATGGATTTCTGCAAGCGCGGCTGCAGCACGTTGCGCCTGGGTGCTGAAGTCCATGTAGGAATATTTGACGTCGCGCTTCAGCTTGTAAGCGCGGTCCCCCGCCAGGAACACATATGCGCCATGGGTCATCATGCGTTTAGGCGCGTCTGCAGCAAGCACACCGGGCTTGGCGAGATGCTGCAAGATTGCAGTTTGGTTGCCTGCCTCACCGTCCGTATGGTCGCCAGATGGCGTCTTGTCGTCCAAAGTTTCCGGCCCCCAAGGCGTTTGGATGGATGAATAATCTTGTCGCGGATTTCGATTCCAGGCACAAGACCGAATGCACAATTCAGCAGACATCCCTCCGCACCGATTTTCGGCAGCACCCATGATGGATTGGACGGACCGGCACTGCCGCTTCTTCCACCGCCTGCTGTCCGCCCATGCACTGCTCTACACAGAAATGGTGACGACCGGCGCGATCCTGCACGGCCCCCGTGACCGCCTGCTGGCATTCGACCCGGCGGAACATCCAGTAGCGCTGCAATTGGGCGGGTCAGAGCCAGATGATCTGGCGACCGCGGCACGGATTGGTGCGGATGCGGGCTATGACGAAATTAATCTGAATTGCGGCTGCCCGTCAGAGCGTGTGCAGAAAGGCGCATTTGGTGCCTGTTTGATGCGGGAACCGGCGCTGGTAGCAGACTGCGTCACCGCAATGCGCGGTGCTGTCGATATTCCCGTCACAGTCAAATGCCGCCTTGGCGTTGACGATGATGACGAAGAGCAGCGGCTGTTTCAGTTCGTGGAGCAAGTATCTGCTGCGGGCTGCAAAACGTTCATCGTCCATGCACGGAAAGCCTGGCTAAAGGGCCTTAGCCCCAAAGCCAACCGGGATATACCGCCGCTTAACTACCCCCTCGTCGCCAAGCTGAAGCGTGAGCGGCCAGACCTGACCATCATTCTGAATGGCGGCCTGGCCAGCGTCGCAGCTTCCAGCGAGACCATTACGGACTTACGTCTGGACGGTGCCATGCTTGGCCGGGCCGCGTACCAAAATCCATGGGACTTGGCAGAGGCCGATCCCATATTCCTGTCTCTTATACACATCTGACGCTGCCGACGAATAGAGAGGTGTAGA
>CAJXVF010000191.1 GCA_913060845.1 uncultured Alphaproteobacteria bacterium
CATGGGGCGTGACCCGCTGGAATTTGGTGTGGCCCTGCATGTCGGCGACGTTGTGTTCGGCAATATCGGGTCTGGCGGTCGTCTTGCGTTTACCACAATCGGATCTGCGGTTAATGAGGTTGCGCGCCTGGAAGCGCTAACCAAGACGCTTGATGCTCCGATCCTCATGTCTGGCGAGTTCAAATCGGCCGTAAAGCGCGCTGACCCGTCTGTTGAGTTGACCGGGTTTGGCTTTCAGAAAATGCGCGGAATTGGTGCGCCTATCGATGTGTTTGGTATCAACCCAGATGAGCTAACCCCGTAACGCCGACGCTTTCTCGCGCCCAGCCGCCGCTGCTCGGCGCGCCATTACAGGCGCTTGGCCAACATACGCCATGGGATCAAGCAGGGCCGTGATCTCCGTAGCGCTAAGCTTGCTCGACACTCGCTCATCAGCCCGCAAGAGCGTCAAAAACGATTGGGACCCGGTGGCGGCAGCCTGGGAAGCGTCATAAACTAAGTCATGGGCTTCCTGTCGGCCGATCTTTGCACCCAGGGCCAACATCACAGGCTCACCCATGATGAGACCGTCCGTGAGGTCTAGGTTTTTGCGCATACGCTCAGGCTTAACGGTCAACCCGCGCAAGATAATGTTGAGCCTTGCCAGCATGTCCCCCGTCGCGATGCAGGACCGTTCTGTCGCCTGACGGATTTGGAGAGAGGTCGCACGATCTGCTTCATGCTCCGTCTGCATCGCTTCCAGGGCCAGAGGTGCTTGCATGCGCACATCGCTGGCGAGGGCGACGATATCTTGCGCCATGAACGGATTGCGCTTCTGCGGCATAGTACTGGAGCCGACTGAACCAGGCGGCGTTGGCTCTTCTAGCTCACCGAACTCCTGCTTTTGTAGGGTATAGATCTCACGTGCGATCTTTGCTGTCGTTGCAGCGTTTAACGCCAGTAGCAAGACGTATTCTGAGACGTGATCGCCTTCGGCCCGGCTTGGCACTGCCATGGCTGTCATATCCATCTTCGCGGCGAAGCGGTCCTGTAACTCAAACCCGTCTTCAGCGAAGGATGCCATGGTTCCAGCTGCACCCCCCAGCATAGCCCTGAATACACGCGGCTCGGCAGCGATCAGGCGATCCGCATTACGCCCGATTTCGTCCAACCAGACTGCGACTTTGCCGCCGAATGTGGTCGGCACGGCATGTTGGCCGTGGGTGCGGCCGGGCATGGCGCTTTCGGCATGAGTTTCGGCAAGTGCGGCCAAAGCTTCGAGTACGTCTGCAAACTGGTTGAGCAAGATCCGATGTACGGAGCGAAGGACCAGGAGATCGCCTGTCTGCACGATATTCTGTGTCGTGGCACCCCAATGGACAAAGCCACCCGCATCGCCGTCACAAAGCCGGGAAAGTTCCCAAATCAGGGGCGTCAGAGTATGCCCACTGGTAAGAAAGCCATCAGCCAACCGTTCTTGGTCAAACTTTGAGAAATCAGCCTTTGCCGCAATTTCCTCTGCTGCCGCTGCAGGAATGATCCCCATGTCGGCTTGAGCGGCGGCAAGGGCTACCTCAACGTCCATCCAAGCTTGCCAGCGGTTCTCGATCTCTAATAGTGCGCGAACGCCTGGGTCCGGCACGCGCATGTCTTGCGGATTGGCTGTGAGCTTTGCCATGGGATTATGCTGGGACAGCGGCTGAAGTCGCCATTTCAGCCACTGCCGCAGCTGAATTCTCACCGTTACGCCGCATAACCGCTTGCGGGTTCGCAAAGGGCCGCATGCCGACCGATTGGAAACTGCGGACAACCTCGTGATTGGCGCTGAGGGCGTCATTCACGCTTTCTGGGAGTCGTGCATCTGAGATGACATTGTCAACGCCGGAGACATCTATCCGTGGCGTTCCATAGATCGCCTCAAGGTCCATGCCGTAATCGACCGCCATGGATGTCATCTGGAAGCAGGCCGGCACAATCCGCCGTCCGCCGGATGCGCCGCAGGCGAATTCAGGCACACCGCCGTCTGTTACGATCGTGGGACACATGTTCGAAAGGGGCTTGGCACCAGGGGCGATGGAGTTTGGCTTGCCTTGGGTCGGGTCAAACCACATCAAGCCATTGTTGAACAGAATTCCGGTCTCCGGCCCCATATAGCGGGACCCGAAGCGTTCCAGCAGTGTGTTGGTTAGGGCGACCATGTTTCCGGCAGCGTCAACGACAGTGATATGCGTGGTGCATGCCAGCTCGTCAGCTTTTGCGTCATGGCCTAGCGTATCAAACCGATATGCATAGGATTCGCGCAAAGCATCGGCCCAGGCGACATAGGTATCGGGACTAAGCGGTTGGCTTGGATCTATCGTTTTATCAATGGCTTTGAGGGCTCTCGCGAATGTTGGTCCGCCTGTCAGTCCATCGGCCAGATGTACCATTTTCCCGCGATAGGGAATGCCTGGAACTTCCGCGATCTGGGCTTTGTAATTCGCAAAGTCCTCCGCGGTAAATGCCGATGCATCAAGGTCTTTTAGAACGAGTTCAGCCAGTTGGCCGGTGTAGAAATCTTCTGGTCCGGCCTCAGAAAGCCTGCGTAGCGTCTGTGGCAAGTTCCCAAGCTGGATGCGCTTCGGTGCGTGGCTGGATAGTGAGACCGGCGGGACGCCGTTAGGAAGATAGGTCTTCGTGCTCTCGGAAAATTTGCCAAGTCCAGCTGCAGCCCCATAGGCGATCTGCAAGGTTTGATACCAATCTGTGGGCATGCCTTGGTCCGCCAGAGAAATTGCAGGTTGCATGACCTCCTGCCAGTTCAGGGTACCAAACCGTTCAAGTGCTGCAGCGAATCCAGCGACAGAGCCTGGCATGCCAACGGCTTCAGGGCCAAGGATGTTGCGATCATCAACCACGCGGGGCCAGACAAAGGTGAAATCTTCCGGTGCTTCACCTTCATTGGCCAATGCGTAGCGGCCTGGGTCGAGCGCTTTCGGCGCGACCATGCCGTAATCGACGCAATAAACCTTCTTTTCAGCCGCCAGTCCCACAAGCATGAAGCCGCCGCCGCCAATACCACTCATCCATGGCTCAACCCCGCCAATGGCGAGTGCGGTGGCGATGGCTGCATCAACTGCGTTACCGCCTTCGCGCAATACCGCAGCGCCTGCAACCGCGGCCTCCCAATGCTGGGCTGAAACAATGCCTCCGGCAGACCGGACAACAGGTTTTTCAATAGCGAAAGTCTCTGGCGTATGCAGCATCTCGAACGGGCCTCCCAAGGGTGTCATTCGGGAAAGCTTAAACCAACATGCGCTGTGCGTCAGGCTGCGAGCGCGTCCCAATCAACAGTATCTGCATCAATGCGCGCCATCGAGATGTAATAGAGCTGGTCGCCGGGTTTAATGGTAGCCGTTCCGGGTGCGTTCAATAGCGGGATCATTGTATCTGGCGAGCGCATGCCAAGCAGCGTTGCCTCATGCTTTGCTTTGAACGATGCGAGTGCCGCTGAATAGGAAAGCGATGGCGCGCCAGCAGGCACGACCATGCTAAATTCAGTAGGGCCAGCGCTGCTGGACGCCAGCATCGTAAAGAGTTCAGCAGAGCCAGGGTCACGGGCCGTCCGAGCCAGGATTTCTGTGGAGAGAGAAGGGGCCGTCTCTGCGCCAGGGCAATGGGTCTTCAACAAATTCGCCATGCGCTCATCCTCGAAATACACAACGAGGCGGACGTTTGGCGCTGCCGCTGCAACGGCGAGGGAGATGGCTAAGGCGTCAGGGTCCGTTTTCGCCATGACGATAACGGCATTTGCCTGCGCCATTCCTGCCCGTTCATAGGCCGCCACGTCGCTCGTGTTATCAGCGCGAATGAAGCGGGCGACATCCGGCACCGGGTTTTGAGAGACGGTTGAGCTAATGAGGACGATTGTCGGCGCTTCGCCAGAACTCACGTCCGTTAGCTGATCAATCAACCGTTCGGTGCGCTCACCGCGCCAGCCGATGATGACGATATGATCTTGGAGCATGCTGTAGTCTCCCCGGCCGCGAAGCTTGCGCCGCCACTGCTCGGCCATAGCCTGCGCGCCTTTAGCGATGGCTGTTGTGAAAAGGGCGATGGCACCGGGCATTATCCACAGCACGGCAACGGCCCGGCCATAAGCTGTCGTGGGTGCGAAATCGCCGTAGCCGACCGTCGTGGCCGTCACCAGATAATAATACCAGAACACGTCCGGCGCGCTGATGCCGTCTGGCTCAAACGCTATCGCCATCAACCATGAACTGATGAAATGCCCGATGCCGATGCACAGCAGGGCAGCCCAGGTCATTTCAGCGATATGGCGATAGATACGCCTATAGAGGTGATTATACATCAGGCGGCAGTCAGTTCAGTTCGCGCGGCAAGTTGAGCGTTGTCCAGACGTGCTGCAGCGCCGTAACAAGCTCTTCGATCATACGGTCATCATGCATGGGGCCTGGGGTGAACCGAAGGCGCTCCGTGCCACGCGGAACAGTTGGATAGTTGATCGGCTGCACGTAGATACCGAAGTCTTCGAGCAGCATATCGCTCGCCTGCTTGCAGGTCGCGGCATCACCAACATGAATTGGCACGATGTGGCTGACGGAGGGCAGCTGGGGCAAGTTTGCGGCGGCGACCTTCTCTTTCAGCAACGCGGCCTGGCGTTGCTGGGCTGCGCGTTCCTGGCCGCTTTGCTTTAAATGGCGGACGGCCGTTAGGGCAGCCGCGGCTAGGGCAGGCGCTGGTGCGGTCGTAAAGATGAAGCTTGATGCGTTGGAGCGAATGAAATCTATCGCGGCATCGGTCCCGGCAACATACCCACCAACGACGCCAAAGGCCTTCGCCAGGGTGCCTTCAATCAAATCCACCCGATCCATGACCTCATCACGCTCTGCGACACCGCCACCGCGCGGGCCGTACATGCCAACAGCGTGGACTTCATCCAGATATGTCAGGGCACCGTATTTGTCGGCGAGATCACAGATTTCAGCGATCGGCGCGATATCGCCATCCATGGAGTAGACGGATTCGAACGCAATGATCTTTGGCCGCGCGGGATCAATCGCTTGCAGCAGTTCTTCCAGATGCGCGATATCATTGTGACGAAAAATCTGCTTCTCCGCCCGGCTTGCGCGCACGCCTGCGATCATGGATGCGTGGTTCAATTCGTCGGATAGCATGATGGCATTCGGCAACATCCCACCGACAGCCCCGAGTGCTGCTTCATTGGCGACATATCCAGATGTCATCAACAGAGCCGCTTCCTTGCCATGAAGGTCCGCGAGCTCAGCCTCCAACTCGACATGGAAGTGGTTACACCCAGCAATATTTCGTGTGCCGCCAGCGCCGGCACCTTCAGCGTCTAACGTTGATTTGGCGGCATCAAGCACGGCCCGATGCTGGCTCATCCCGAGATAATCGTTTGAGCACCAGGAGATAACTTCTCGCACGTTGCCGTCTGGGCGATGCCAGAGTGCGCGCGGGTGTTTCCCTGTTTGTCGCTCAAGTGCAGCGAAAACACGATAACGACCTTCGGTTTTCAGGGTTTGCACGCCTTCTTTGAAGAAGGCCTGATACTCTTCCCTGCGCATGAGATTACCCTTTGGTGCCAGACAAGCGCACAGAGTGTGATGAGCGCCTTTTGTCTTTGCTACAGTACCACGCTATGAACGCAAGTAGGACACGTCACATTCCATCCGGATCTACATATATACCTGTCTCTTATACACATCTCCGAGCCCACGAGACCTCTCTACATC
>CAJXVF010000192.1 GCA_913060845.1 uncultured Alphaproteobacteria bacterium
ACGAGATGTAGAGAGGTCTCGTGGGCTCGGAGATGTGTATAAGAGACAGCCGCTACACCGAACTTGTAATCACGTGGCTGAATTTCACCCACGGCGATGCCTACACCGCTCGCAGCAGCACATGCCGCTTCTTACCAGCGGAGAGTTTGATGGCACCATTCGGCCCAGCATCTTTGAGCGAAATCATCTGGTCGTCTGCCGTGATCGGCTTGTCATTGAGCCTAGCGCCACCGCCCTTAATCAAACGCCGCCCCTCACCATTCGACTTGACGAGCCCAGCCAGGTTCAACGCCACAAAAGCAGGAACCCCGGCTTCCAGTTGATCCCGAGGTGCCTCAGCGGTCGGCAAGTCCGCTTCTTGGCTGCCGAGTTCAAACGCTTGGCGCGCCGTCTCCGCAGCAGCATCAGCCGCCGCTTGACCATGAGCCATCGCGGTCGCTGCAGTGGCGAGGATCTTCTTGGCCTCGTTTAATTCGGCGCCATCCAAGGCTTCAAGGCGAGCAATCTCGGCTAGATCCATATCTGTGAAAAGGCGGAGGAACTTGCCAACGTCATCATCGCCCATATTCCGCCAGAACTGCCAATAATCATAGGCGCTCAAGCGGTCCTCATTCAGCCAGATAGCACCGGCGGCGGTTTTGCCCATTTTAGCACCGCCAGAAGTCGTGATCAGCGGTGTGGTCAGGCCATAGGCCTCACTGCCGTCCATGCGGCGAGCAAGGTCCGCGCCCATGACAATATTGCCCCACTGGTCGGACCCGCCCATCTGCAGCGCACAGCCATGCCTACGCGCTAGTTCAGCGAAGTCGTATGCCTGCAGGATCATGTAGTTGAACTCCAGGAACGATAGCGGCTGGTCCCGCTCCAAACGCGTTTTAACGCTATCCATCGTCAGCATGCGGTTGACGGAAAAATGGCGGCCGACATCTCGCAGCAGTGGAATGTATTTAAGCTCATCCAGCCATTCCGCATTGTCGACTATAACGGCGTCCGTCGGACCATCGCCGAAGGTCAGGAACTTCTCGAAGACGCTACGGATGCCAGCCATATTCTGCTGGATTTGCTCGACCGTAATGAGCTGGCGCGCTTCATCCTTGCCGGACGGGTCGCCAATCTTCGTGGTGCCGCCGCCCATCAGAACGATTGGCTTATGGCCGGTTTTTTGCAGCCAACGCAGCATCATAATCTGAACGAGGCTGCCCACATGCAGGCTGTCCGCCGTGCAGTCAAAGCCAATATAGGCTGTTACTGGCTCCCTGACGGCCTTGGCATCGAGTGCGGCAAAATCTGTGCATTGGTGCATGAACCCGCGACCAGTCATGGCGCGAAGGAATTCTGATTGTGCCTCAGGTGTGGGCGTGGTCATGGCATTGATCCGGGGATATTGAAGTAGGCGCTGGCCAAGCGCCCCAACCTGGGTCACCTCAACGCCTGCCGCGAATTAACACGCCTGCAGGCTGCGAGGCAACGCAGCCCTATGCCGCAACCAATTTATCGCGCCGTCTGAAACACCGTGCGCATCATAGTCCGGACCATGCTCGGGGTCGTTTCAGGCAATCATTTTTCCAGCGCATCAAGATCAAAATGAAAACTCTGGAGTTCCGGCAAGCTGTTGTTTTGCCGAAATCCCATGCTCCATTCACCGAAAAGGCGTTGTGCAACCGGCCCCTCCAAATACTGGATGAAGGACCCTTCGTGGAACAGCAGCATGCCCGTCACATCAACTTTCACATTGTTACGACGGGACGCTGCTAGAATTGCATCAATCTCATCTGACACAGATGTTGAGCGCGCAGAGCTAAGGTAGAAAAAATGATAAAATCCTGCCGATTCGAGCGGCTTAGAAGATGGTGTGGACTGGCCCTGCATGGAAGCCTAACTCCAATTGCGTTCGCAAAGAAATTCTTTAAACCATGTATTTAGTGGCTAATCGTTAACATTTCTTAACCATAAGGAGGATTATGGTTTGGCGCTCAGCTTAGGGCTGATGAGCGGCACATCCTTGGATGGCGTCGATGCAGCACTTCTCGAAACAGATGGTGGTGCGCAAGCAGAACCGCTTGGCACGTTCTTTGCGCCCTATTCCGATGCATTCCGGTCCAACCTTCGGCGCGCAATCGCTGGCGAAATTGATCCGGCCACATTGGAAGTCGAACTGACAGACCTTCATGCAGACGCCGTGGCGCAGCTCCTGCAGGCGACCGGGCGGAAAGCGGCAGACATTGATCTGATCGGGTTCCATGGCCAAACTGTCGCCCATGATCCTACAAATGGGCGGACTTGGCAGATCGGCGATGGCCAGCGCTTGGCTAACGCGACTGGCATCCCAACGGCATTTGATTTCAGAACTGCCGATGTCGCCGCCGGCGGTGAAGGTGCCCCGCTGGCACCAATTTATCATGTGGCGATTGCGGCCTCCGTCCCGGAACGCCCCATCGCCATTCTGAACATTGGCGGTGTCGCGAATATCACCTGGATCGGTGAACGCGGCGCGCTGATCGCCTGCGACACCGGCCCTGGCAATGGCCCGCTTGATGACTGGATGCAGACCCACACGAACCATCTCATTGACCAAGATGGCGCGTTCGCAAGGACAGGCCACATTGATCAGCCTTGCCTGCAAAAAGCATTGGCAGCCGATTTCTTCAGCAATGCTGCGCCTAAGTCGCTTGATCGTTTGGACTTCACCATGGCGATGGCCGATGGCCTTAATCCACGAGACGGCGCTGCCACGCTGACGGAAATTACCGTCGCGGCTATCGCTCAGAGCATTGAGATTTTGCCAGAGCCACCAAAACGCTGGCTCGTCACTGGCGGTGGGCGCTTGAACAGTTGGATGATGGAACGGCTGGCGGCAAACATTGAAGCCCCAGTCGATCCTATCGAAGCCATTGGCCGCAATGGCGATAACCTTGAAGCAGAGGCTTTTGCCTATTTGGCTGTGCGGGCAAAAGCAGGCTTGCCGATCAGTTTCCCCGGCACCACTGGCGCGCCCAGCCCGATGACGGGCGGCCGCATTGCCTACCCGTCACCGACACAATGCCGTTAGTTATTTGGCCGTGGAGGCTTCGTCTGCATCGCCTTCGGCTTCTTCCGCTGCTTCTTCAGGCGGTGCCAATAGCAGCGCTTCGTCTTCCAAACGCTTGTCGACATAGACGGCGACACGTCCGAGCATCATTTCCAAGTCTTTCATAAAGACATGGCCCGCACCTTCGATATTTTCGTAATCGATGACGATGCCCTTTTGGAGCGAAAGCTTATCGACCAACCGCAGAACGGCTTCCTGCGGCACGATCTCATCAGCGTCGCCATGGATGATCAACCCGGATGATGGGCACGGTGCCAGGAACGAGAAGTCATACATATTGGCCGGTGGCGAGACGGAGATGAACCCGCCGATTTCTGGCCGACGCATCAGCAGCTGCATGCCGATCCAAGCGCCGAAGGAGAATCCGGCGACCCATACGTTCTTCGCATCAGGCTTTAGCGTCTGCAGCCAATCAAGGGCCGCCGCCGCATCCGTGAGCTCGCCCTCACCGCGGGAATAGGTTCCTTGGCTGCGGCCAACGCCACGAAAATTAAAGCGGAGCGTCGAGAACCCACGCTTGATGTAAATCTGCGCCAAGCCCTGCACGACCTTGTTGTGCATGTTCCCGCCATATTGCGGGTGCGGGTGCAAGATGATCGCGAGTGGAGAATCACTTCCCTCCACATGATGATAGCGACCTTCAAGCCTGCCTTCTGGCCCCGGGATAATGACTTCTGCCATGACTACCTGCTTCTCAAATGTCGCTGCGCTGCTGGGTCCTGAGCGCCGGAGGAAGCGCTAAAGACCACAAATCGCGGACAATTTCAAGAATTTGGGTCAATCCGTCGCACTTTAAGACTGTCCCCTATGCCGCGCGCCCGGATACATATGGGCTCATGCGCATTTACCTAGACCATAATGCTGCAGCGCCTCTGCTGCCTGAAGCCGCCGCAGCGGTCACAAAAGCTATGGCCTTGTCTGGAAATCCATCCTCCATTCACGGCCACGGGCGCGCCGTCCGCAGGATGATTGAGGATGCGCGCGCTACACTTGCTGAATGCACAGGCGCCAGGGCTGAAGACATCGCTTTCACCGCATCTGGGTCAGAAGCCTGCCAGTTGATGCTCAATGTTCCCGGCAGATCGCGGATTCTCGCGTCAGCTACGGAGCACGCCGCCATTCTCGAAGCCGCTCCCCATGCTGAAATCTTACCAGTTCTCCCGAACGGGCTGCTAGACATTGCGGCGCTTACAAGCGCACTCGGCGATGATGGTTCGGACGCAATCGTTGCTGTGATGCTCGCTAATAATGAGACGGGTGCTTTACAGCCCATCGCCGAAATCGCTGAATGCGTGCACGCTAAAGGCGGCTTGCTGGCTGTAGATGCGGCGCAGGCGTTCGGGAAAACACCTGTCGTCCTGGCTGACCTTAATGCGGATATGCTTGCGTTCTCCTCTGCCAAGATTGGGGGGCCTTTGGGTGCAGGCGCTGCCGTATTCCGCAAGGGCGTGGTCCCAAAAGCGCTTTTGACAGGCGGCGGGCAAGAGCGTGGGCTTCGAGGTGGATCAGAAAACGTGCTTGGCATCGCAGGCTTTGGCGGCGCACTCGCTGCATTGGACGCGAGCTTGGCAGCGCAGCCTCAAGTCGCACGCCTCAGGGATCAAATGGAGGCGGCTGTTCTGTCGGTCGCCCCCGATGCCGTCCTAAACGGCTTGGACGCGCCTCGCCTCGCCACTACAGCTTCCATCGCCATGCCGGGCGTGGATGCGGCGACCCAGGTGATGGCGATGGACCTTGCAGGCATTGCTGTGTCCGCAGGTGCTGCCTGCTCATCTGGAAAAGTTGCAGCCAGCCATGTGTTGGAAGCGATGGGTCTTCGTGACGATATCGCAGGCGGCACAATTCGCATCAGCCTCGGCCTCTCCACAACGGAAGCAGATATTGAGGCCTTCGTTGCAGCCTGGACCGCGCTATATATGAGACGAAACGCGAATTCCGCCGGGACCTGAAGCCCCATGACCACAAGCGCAGACGCAATCTATCTGGATTATCAAGCAACAACGCCTATGGACGCCCGAGTGCTGGAAGCCATGATGCCCTACCTAACGTCCAATTTTGGCAACCCGCACTCGACACAGCACGTCTTTGGTCAGGATGCTGAGGATGCCGTTGAAACAGCGCGTAAGGAGATTGCGACGCTGATCGGTGCCGACAGTCGGGAAATTGTCTTCACATCGGGCGCGACTGAAGCCAACAATCTGGCAATCATTGGCGCTGGGCGGTTTCGTCAACGCATCGGCGATGGCGTTGCCCGTGTGCTTACATTCGCGACCGAGCATAAATGCGTTCTCGCCTCCGTCGCTGCATTAGCTGAGGAAGGTTTTGAGACCGAAGTTTTGCCAGTTCAGCCAGATGGCCTCATTGACCTTGGCCTGTTGGAAGAAAAGCTGAAGGTGCCAACGACGCTTGTGTCACTCATGGCAGTGAATAACGAAATCGGCACCATCCAGCCAATCGCAGAGGCCGCGCGATTGACCCGTGCAGCGGAGGCGCTGCTGCATGTTGATGCAGCCCAGGCGACTGGCAAAATTCCGTTAGATATGTCCACGACAGATATCGACCTGCTCAGCATCTCTGCGCACAAGATGTACGGCCTGTCTCTTATACACATCTGACGCTGCCGACGAATAGAGAGGTGTAGATC
>CAJXVF010000193.1 GCA_913060845.1 uncultured Alphaproteobacteria bacterium
TTCGTCGGCAGCGTCAGATGTGTATAAGAGACAGGCCTCGGTACCTTTATGAGCCAAGAAGCGGCCTTCGTGTTCGCCAAGCGCTCTTGGGGCCCACAAAAGACCCGAGTTCTCGCCTTTAATTTCGGCGACAACTGCCTGATTCCTTATGTTGCTGGCGATATTGGCGTGAAAACTGCCTATGATCTCAAAGGCAAGCGCGTAGCCGTGATTAAGGCTGCACCTGCGTTGAACTACAACGTTTACACGTATCTCCGGTTCGCCGGCCTGACGTGGGACGATGTTGAGCGGGTAGAATTCGGTGGCAGCCGCGCTGCTCAGGAAGCGATTGCGAACGGCAAAGCCGACATCGCATTCACCTCCACGATTTCTAACTACCCTCGCAAGCAGGAAGCGACGCCACGTGGTCTTTCTTGGCCCGCAACGCCGCATAATGACGAGGAAGGCTGGAAGCGTTTCTTCGAAGCTGGTCCTTACTACATCAAGAAGCTCTGCACCGACGGTGTTGGCCTCTCCAAGGACAAGCCACTTGAAGGCGCTCTGTACCCTTATCCAGTCTTCATGTCCTATCCGAACATCTCTGACGACGTCGCCTACTCAATGACGAAGACGTTGTTCGAGAGCTACGATTCCATGAAAGACGCAGCTCCTGGCATGAAGGGCTGGAACATCGATAACCAGAAGCTTTCCTGGGTTGTTCCTATCCACAATGGCGCGGTTCGTTACTACAAGGAAATCGGCAAGTGGACGGCAGCTGATCAGAAGAACACTGATGAGATGCTCCGCCGCCAGGACGTTGTTGGTGCTGCTTGGGAAACCACAAGTGCGGCCCATAAAGACAATGACGATGCAACTTTCTACGCTGCTTGGAAGAGCAACCGTGCGGAAGCTCTGAAAGCTGCTGGTTTCGCTGCAGTTTGGACCGAATGGCCGGATCCGAAGTGATCTGACGATCTAGGCAACACCGTTGCCTTGCTGTTTAGGCCGTAAGGCGGCGGTTAGCGTAGTTCGATGACTTGATACGGCTCAGGACCCTGGATGCGGAAACGTGTTTGGGGTCCCCCGTTATCCCCTACAGCAGTTATTAGACTGATCGCGCCAGAAGTGCGCAAGACAAGGATTGTTTTCATGGCTGATACGAACGAAAGCCAAGGTTTTTCGGATGAGGTGCATCGCCGCCTTGAACAGGTCGAGCAGGAGCAAGAACTCGCCCGGTACCGGACGCTAACGCCGTTTTGGTCATTCCTATTTACATGCTCAATCATCTTTATCGTCGTGCTTGCGACGAACCAGATTTTTAATACTGGCTTCTTTCTGGATGATATCTCTGCAGGTCTGAAAGCCATTGGCTTGATTGATGAGGAATGGAAAAAGTTCATCATCATCGACACGCGCTATTACTACATTTTGCTAGCGGCGCTCGGGCCGATGGTCTTTATCCTGTTCCCGACATATGCCTCGCAGGACCGGTCCAAAGTACCTTTTTATGACGTAATTTTGGGCGTCGGTGTTGTTGCCTTAATGCTCTACTTCGTATTCATGGCGCAGAAAATTTTGGACGAAGCTTGGGAATATGATGCGCCCAAAGATACGCAGATTATTTGCTTGGTCGCCTGGGCTTATGCCATTGAAATTGGACGGCGGACCGGCGGGTGGTCAATCTTCTTCGTCACGAGCATTGCCTCCTCCTATCTGCTCTGGGCGGACGCATCGTGGCTGCCGAATGCACTCTCTGGCGCTACGTTTACACTACTGGAATCAGCAGCACTGCTGATCTTGAGCGAGGAAGGCCTACTCGGCATTCCGATGCGCGCCTTCGCATACCTTGTGTTCGGCTTCCTGATCTTCGGCGTCGCGCTGCAGTTCACAGGCGCTGGCGCATTCTTCATCAACTTCGCCTTCGCACTGCTTGGGCATGTGCGGGGCGGACCGGCGAAAGTCGCGATTTTTGCCTCCGGTCTCATGGGCTCTATGAGCGGTAGTGTTGTCACCAACGTGCTGACGACTGGCACGCTCTCTATTCCCGCGATGAAGCGCGTCGGCTTCAAACCTGCTTATGCTGGCGGTGTTGAAGCTTGTGCCTCAACCGGCGGTACGCTGATGCCACCAATCATGGGTGCCACTGCGTTCATTATGGCTGAGTTCCTGAACTTGCCATATTACGAGATCGCATTGGCTGCGGCCGTGCCTTCAATTCTCTATTATTTCGGTCTGTTCATGCAGATCGACGCGAACGCGCAAAAGAATGACATGAAGGGCATCCCGCGTGAGGAATTGCCGAAGGTTTTAGATACCATCAAAGAAGGCTGGTACTACATTTTCTCCTTCGTGCTGTTGGTCTACATGCTTCTAGCCCTGCACCGGGAACAGGAAGCGCCGTTCTACGCAACGGTCGTGCTTCTGATCATCAACCAAGTGTTTTCCAAAAAGCATCGTTGGGACAGGGTTAAACTAAAGCAGTTCATTATGGCCATGGGCTTGTTGCTTGCAGAGCTTGGCGGCTTGTTGGCATCTATCGGACTGGTCATCGGTGCGCTGTCGTTCACCGGTATGGCTGGCGGCTTCACCAATGAACTTGTGCATATCGCAGGCAGTAACACACTCATCCTGTTGATGATGGGCGCGCTGACAAGCTTCATCCTCGGCATCGGCCTGACGGTGACAGCGGCCTACATGTTCCTCGCGATCATCCTTGCCCCGGCCCTGGTCGATACCGGCATGGACCCGATGGCTGTGCATTTGTTCATGCTGTACTGGGCGATGATTTCCTTTATCACGCCGCCGGTTGCAATTGGTGCTTTTGCAGCGTCGAAGCTCTCTGGTTCTCCTCCGATGAAAACTGGGTTTGAAGCGATGAAGATTGGCGTGGTGATCTACTTCGTGCCGTTCTTCTTCGTCTACAACCCAGCGCTGATCGGCCAAGGACCAATTGGTGAAGTCATCATCTCCTTCGTGATGGCGATCATTGGCATCGTCTTCATCGCAAGCGCGATTCAGGGCGCGATCATGTATCTCGGTGATTTGGGAGGCGGTCTGGTTGGTCTCTTGGGTCGGGCGATATTGTTCTTCGGCGGCATTTGCATTGCAGCACCAGATGGGTTTGCTGGGTTCCACCTTGCTGAACTGACCTTGGTAGGCGTTGTTTGCGTCGCGGTCGGGCTGGGGCTTGGCAAGCTTGGCTCCAAGAAGCCCGGCCTCGCCTAACGCCGTATTTCTGAAAGGCTCGAAAGATGAGTGAAACGGACGCGGTATCCCGCGTGGACCGCACCCAGGAGGGGGCGGTCGCCGTTCTCACCGTGAATAACGTGAAGCGCCGCAACGCGTTTTCGCCCGAAATACGGGCAGAACTCGTTGGCCACCTGAACGATATCGAGACTGATGACGCAACGCGCGCCATCGTGATCACAGGCGCTGGCGGTACATTCTCTGCTGGTGGTGATCTCTCCACCATGCAGGATATGACGGCATTTGAAGGCCGGAACCGTATCCGCGCAGGTCGCCAAACAGTTGAGACCATGGCGCGCGGCGAGAAGCCGATTATTGCGGCGGTCGAAGGGTTCGCGTTTGGAGCAGGGCTTAGCCTGGCGCTTCTAGCGGACTGGATTGTTGTGGCGGATGACGCGACGTTCTGCGCCTCATTCGGCAAGGTTGGCCTGATGGGCGATATGGGATTGTTCTGGACGCTGCCCCAGCGCGTCAAAGCCGGAAAAGCCAAGCGCATGTTGATGCTGGCGGACGTCGTTGCCGCTGATGAAGCGCTGGAAATTGGCCTGGTTGAGGCCATCGCCCCCAAAGGCCAGGCGCTATCGGCAGCGCTCAAGAAGGCTCAGGCGTTTGCAGAAGCCGCTCCATTACCGAACCGGCTGACGCGGGAAGCCCTCGCACATTTCCCGGCAGGGCTGGACGATATGCTGGCTTATGAATCTCAGGGCCAGGGCATTCTATTCACCAGCGCTGATACGACAGAGGGCCTGAACGCATTCTTCGAGAAGCGCAAACCCGTATTTCAGGGGAATTAGGTGATGAGTGACGCCGCACCCAAAACGCTTGTTGAGGATCGTGGCTCGGTCCGCATCCTCACAATCAACAATGTCAAACAGCGCAATGCGTTGACCATGGATGTGAAGGCCGTGTTTGGTCCAGCATTGGCTGAGGCAAAACGCGACCCGAACGTGCGTGCCATCGTTATCACTGGGGCAGGGGGCACTTTCTCCGCCGGTGGGGATGTAACGCTGTTCGGTGATATGACGCCGGCCAAGGGCCGCCATGTGGTCTACCGCCAGCGGGAATTTCTGCACACGATGATCCGGGGCGAAACGCCGATCATCGCTGCAGTTGAAGGCTTTGCTTACGGCGCTGGCTTTGGCGTTGCCATGGCGGCGGATCACATTGTGACGGCAGAGGATGCAAAATTCTGCGCCGCGTTCAACAAGATCGGTCTTATGCCTGACGGCGGCCTGCTCTACACCCTGCCGCAGCGCGTCGGCATGGGCCGGGCTAAGGAAATGCTGATGCTGGCCAGTGTCACAGATGGTGTAGAGGCCAAGCGCCTTGGCATGGTCGATGTGCTGGCACCATCAGGCGGCGCATTGGATGCCGCCCTGGCGAAAGCAGAGAAGTTTGCAGCCGCTGCACCGCTTGCCATCGGCGCGATCAAGGGCGCATTCGCCCGCTGGCCGTTTGATCTAGAAAGCGTGTTCGCGATCGAGATTGATGCACAACAGGCGCTTATGGGCACTGCGGATGCGACGGAGGCCAGACGCGCCTTCTTCGCCAAACAGAAGCCAGTCTTCAAGGGGGCCTGAACCATGAGTGAATACAATCCAGGCGCTACGCTAGAGAAAGACGGTGCCATTGCCGTCCTCACCATGGATGACGTGAAGAAGCGGAATGCGCTTTCTGAAGCTGTCGTGTCTGATATGGAACGCCATATTGCGGACATCATGGCGGACGATTCCATTCGCGCCGTTGTTCTGACCGGTGCCAATGGAACCTTCTGTGCTGGCGGTGATATCTCCGGCTTTGACGATATGGATATGCCGCTGCGGCGCCGTATGCCGCGCCTCCAAGGGCTTGCAGCCAAGATTGCGCATTCGGAGAAGCCAGTGGTTTCTGCCGTTGAAGGCGGTGCGTTTGGCGGCGGGCTGTCTGTGGCGCTGTTGGCAGATCAAGTGATATCGGCGAATAACGCGCGCTTTTGCGCCTCCTTCGCCAAGATCGGCCTGATGCCTGATGTTGGCTTGCTCGCCACACTAACGGCCCGCGTCGGCATTGGCCGTGCCAAAGAAATCTGCATGTTGGCGGAAGATGTACCAGCATCCGATGCACTAGCTGATGGCATGGTTGATGAGCTAACCGCACCCGGCCAAGCGCTCGCTCGCGCAAAGGAAGTCGCGGCAGAATTCGCAGCCATGGCCCCGCTCGCCGTCGGCTACACCAAAGCCATGACTATGCGCTGGCCGATGACGCTCGTGCAGGAACTTGCATGGGAAGGCCAGCTCCAAGGCGTCCTCTTCTCCACCGACGACCTTCAAGAAGGCCGCGCCGCCTTCTTCGAAAAACGGAAGCCGGCGTTTAAGGGTAAGTAGGCTGCCCGACATTCTAACAATCATAATAGCAACCTAGGGCGCATACAGTCTGCGTATACTGCTAGAGCGGATTTGGATCATTCCGGTTCATAGCCGCATGCAGTGAAGAAGCTT
>CAJXVF010000194.1 GCA_913060845.1 uncultured Alphaproteobacteria bacterium
CAGATAAGCTCTGGCCACTGCCCGAACGCTTTGATTATGCCGAGGGTGCAGCATTCCGCTCCGCCGCCATGACGGCCTATCACAGCCTGGTTGACCGGGGACGATTGGAAGCTGGCGAGACGGTCCTGGTTCACGGTGCCACCGGCGGCGTAGGATTAGCGGCAGTGCAGCTTGGTAAGGCGCTTGGGGCGACAGTGATCGCGACAGGCGGGAATGCCGAAAAGCTCAAAACCGTATCCGCCATGGGCGCGGACCACGTTTTGCCCGCCACCGGGCGTTTCCGGGACGCAGTGAAAGACCTGACCGGCGGCAGAGGCGTAAATCTCGTCTACGATCCCATTGGTGGCGATGTTTTTGACGAAAGCACCCGCTGCCTCGCATGGGAGGGCCGGATCATCGTTGTCGGCTTCGTTTCAGGCCGGGCGGCAGAAGCGAAAACCAATCACCTGCTGATTAAAGGCGCATCCGTCATCGGCATCCGCGCCGGAGAAGGTGCGCGCCAAAATCCAGCCCGCGGCGCCCGGTCCAAAGCGGCCCTCTTAGCGCTCGCAGATACGGGCACCTTCACCCCCCACATCTCCCACCGCTTCCCGCTGGCCAAAGCACCAGACGCTTTCCGCGCAATAGACGCCCGCGCCGTTATCGGGAAAGCCGTGCTGGCTGATGCGTAAGGTCTTGAATTGGCGAAACTTTCCTTGCCATTGACGCTGGAATCACGTGAATTAATGACCAAAAGTCGGCAGGAAACATCGCAGACACACCTGACTTGTTCATAAGCTTCACCTCAGCAGATATTGATATCGCCACGGCGATCAACAACACCTCCATAGCCAAACGGCCGCCCGTGCTGCGCTGGTGCGGAGCATAGACGGCCGTTTGATGGGCATCGGGTATTGTCGTGGCAGGCCGCGTGTATGGCCGCCTGATTTGATTAGGAATAAGCGTCCATGTTCAGCTCACTTGCATCAACGCCGAGCAGGTAGATTGCGCCGGCATTGGCCACGTGAATAATGGCGTCTGCGCCATCTTGAACAACAGTCATGTCGGCCTGGTTGAAGGCGGACAAGTCCAGCGTATCGCCTTCATAGGTGTTGAAATCAACGATCTCATCATGGCCGAATTCAGCCTGGAAGATGAACGTGTCCGCACCTGCCCCGCCCACGAGCCAGTCATGGCCAGCGCCGCCATCAATCTTGTCATCGCCAACGCCGCCTTCGATGCCGTCATTGCCAGCACCGCCGAACAAGCAGTCATCACCACCCGCACCTTCGATCCAGTCATCGCCATCGCCGCCATACATGTTTTCCGGCGCATTCGTACCCCAGAGGCTATCGTCATAGTCCGTGCCAGTGATGTCGGGTGCGGAGGATTCAGCGGTTGAACGCATCAGCGTTTCGCCGCGCTCATTCACCCCTTCCTTCATCTAAACATTGAGCGAATAGATGCGCTTATGGGCCAGATCCTGAAGCTCACCAGCTTCGACAACGGCGTCGCCGTCATCAACCCAAAGCTCTAGACCATTAAGCTCTTCACCGTTGAGAACGCCATCATGATTGGCATCCAACAAAGCCAGCTTTTCGAAGCCGTTTGCATACAAGCCGCCTTGATCACCAAAGAGCCGGGCGCCGTCCATATCATTCGCAGCATTGCCGTCACGATTGTCGACAAGCAGGCCGTCGCCATCGCCGCTCAGCCATTCAATGTGATCCAGGTGACCGTCTGCATCAAGATCGAACTCAACCGTCGCGTTGACGTAATGATCGGCCCGGTCCTTCGCAGTGGAATTGCCTGTCACGCCAATTTTACCGTCACCGTTCAGGTCAAGCGCGATTGGAGACAGATTAGCTTTGTAGTCCTTAATCTCGACTTCAAACGCCTCGTCATATGTGGCTTTGCCGTTGATCTCAGTTATTTTCAGCTAGAAATTCTCTGTGGCTTCTGTCGCATAGCCGCCGATATATCCGCCCCCAACATGGACTTCCTTATTGGCAAAAATTTCGAAGCTCCCAGACATGCTGTCGCCGGCAGAAACCTTCAAAGTGATCGTATCGCTATCAATACGCTGCCCGTCGAGCAAGACCTTGAAGTCATTCGTCAGGTTCTCAACGCCAACATAGGCATCGCGCGCAGTGCCTTCGCCATTGGATGTCAGCGCGTTATGGAAAACTTGGTCATTCAGCCACCAAGCTTCCACCTGATTCTGCACAGTTTGATTGCCCATATAGAACTGGATCGTCTCGCCCTCTGACAGGCCATAGGTGACGCTTTGATTGGCGAACCACCCTGCCTTGGTTTCCTTGAACGTATCGGCGTCCACCTGCTGTGCGGTGCCATCCGTGATTTTCATGGTGATGTATGTGTCTTGATAAACTGCTTGGTCTAGTTGGACTTTGTATGAGCCAGCCTCGCCTTCGATGATACAATCTTCCCCAACAATCAATACTTGCTCTGCCTTCTGCGCGAACCACACATCTTCCATCATAACGGTCTTGCCATTGGGCATGCCCGCATCAGAAGGGCAGTATTCGTCACCCTCGTCATGAGCCGCGTCATCTGCATCTAATGGATTGACGCCGATGAAGTTTGCAGCTGCCAAATCAGCCAGATCAACATTCTCCAACGTCACGCTGGCGCTATCACCAAGCGTGATCAAAACATTGGCACCAACCTGGGAGATCGTTACTTTTTGGTCCGCATAGGCCGTGAGATCAAGTTGATCATGGTCTGCTACGGTGAAGTCTACGATTTCGTCATGGCCGCTATCAGCGCAAAACACAAATACGTCTGCACCAGCACCGCCAACGAGCCAGTCATGGCCAGCGCCGCCGTCGATTACATCATTGCCAGCCCCACCATCAATGCCGTCATTGCCGGCCCCGCCAGAGAGCGTGTCGTCGCCTGCACCGCCTTCAATCCAATTGTCGTTGTCGTCGCCAACATAGATGTCATTGGCTTCAGCGCCCCAGAAGTCGCCGTTTTCGGTGTAGGTGTTTAACATGTGATTTTCCCATTGGTTCACCTGGCGTGTGGATTAGGCCAATAGGAGCAAGCGCTATGCCATTGCTGACTAAGCCGGGCCTGTAATTTCAGAAACGCCGAGACTTCCTGGGATTTTTGCGTAAAATGCATCGAAAGCTTGGTTGATAATTTTGCTGAAAATCGCACTAAATCTGTTGCGCGCAGCATTCTGCCTTGCAAATTGCAATGCAAAATGCGGAACAGGCTGAAGGTTAGCGGGTAATCTCGTGACTGTGGATGGTCTTTAGTGTGACCGCCAAGGCAGGTCAGCGTTACTAAATCCAATCATATGCTGACCACTATCGACCGTTATAATTTCGCCGGTCACATGGCGCGCGCTGGCGAGATACAGCACAGCATTCGCGATATCATCGGCGCCCAAGCCTTCGCCCAACGGGGTCAATCCCTGGCGTTCAGCGAAGATTTCCACGGTCTGATCTCCGCTTGGCAGAACGAGGCCAGGTGCGACACCGTTCACACGGATTTTGGGGGCTAACTCTAAGGCCGCCACTTTCGTCGCTGTCTCTAAGGCCGCCTTGGCGCAGAAATAGCTGAACGTGCGGGATGATGGCGCTCTAAGCTGTGTATCCAGCATATTCACAATAGCTGCTCCAGCAGGTGCCTGACGGGCAAAAGCCTGCATCAGAAAAATAGGCGCTGCCGCATTCACATTCGTCATGAGCTGCCATTGTTCTGGGGTGAGCTCCTCCAAGCTTTCAGCCTGATAGAGGGAGGCTGAGTTGATGAGCAGAGAAATTGGGCCGCCCATCAGCTCCGCCGCACGACCGACAAGCGCTTGAGAACCAGCGATATCCGCCAGGTCTTGGCCCAAGGTCGCGGCCTTGCCGCCAGCGGCTGTAATCTCCGCCGCCAAAGCCGCAGCGCTGTCCTTGGAGTTATTATAGTGGATGGCAACTGCATAACCCGCATCTGCCAGCGCCTTGGCGACTGCCTTGCCTATCCGCAGGCCGCCCCCAGTCACCAGAGCAATTTTGGTCATGCGAGGTCCAGGCGAATATCCTGAGTGTCCAGCACAGGCTGCACCCTCCCCGCCTCGTGGGAGCGGATGAGGTTTACTTTGCTCAACATCGCAAGCGTTGCGAAGCATGTCTCAGCAGAGCGAACTTCCTCACCGAACATAGCAACTGGGGAGGCCATGGTGATGCATACGGGCCAACCGAGCGTTCGGAAACGGAAGGCCTGCAACGTATTCTCCACCTGATGACGAATGCGGCGAGGCCCATCTGGCAGCGCGTGGTAATAGCCAATACCCATGCCCGGATCGACCCATATACGCTCCACCCCGGCAGCAGCAGCGATTTCTGCAGCGCGACGAAGATAGTCCATTTGCGCTTCGATCAACTCGTCCCGCGTTGGTGGATCAACCTCAGACCGGCCATGCTTACCGGGCGTGTAACATAGGATCACGCCAGCATCATGCTTCGCGATCATGCGGTAGAATGCAGGGTCATCATTCCGCCCGGTCAAGTTGACGACGCCAGCGCCCGCTTCCAAGCTCGCCTCAACCACGTCCGGCAGATAGGTATCCACAGACACCAGAATCTTCTCTGCGGCGAGTTCTCGAATGACCGGCAGCAGAATTGAATTTTGCCCATCCGCATTCACCCTCGCCGTGCCAACGCCTGTCGATTCAGCGCCGATATCGATGATACTGCAGCCATCTAACGCCATGCGCTTGCCGCGCCGAACTGCTTGTTCGACGCACAGCGAAAGGCTCTCCCGGTAAGAGCTATCCTTCGAGAGATTGATCACGCCCATCTGATAGGCTTGGTCAGTAAAGCTCTGCCCAAAAGCCGGGAAATCAAATGCACGCACAGGGGCTGTGATGGCGTCCCGATGCTCTTCCCAAATCGGCAACAGAAAGTCAGGCGATATTAAAGACAAGGGGCCGCACTCCATTCATCCATAAACACAACGATATCATCAATGTCGTCATCCGGCAGGCCCGCCAATAATTCAGTGACAGTTTTGCCCAAGACCGGATGCACTAAATCTGGTGCAATGTCAGCTAACGGCTGCAACACAAACCGCCGCTGATGGAGGCGCGGATGTGGCACCTCTAACCTGCTGTCTACAGTAACCAGGTCCCCATAGAACAGAATATCTAGGTCCAGGGTGCGTGGACCCCACCGGACATCACGCGTCCGGTTGTTCTCTCGCTCAACGGACAACAAAAAGTCCAGCAGGTCATGTGCAGACAGTTCCGTCTCAACCTGAACGACGGCATTCAGGAAGCTAGGTTGGTCTTCTGGTCCGCCAACCGGGGCAGTCTCATAAAGGGGAGAAGTTGCGTGCACTGAGAGGTTCTCTGCGTTTGCAAGCGCATCAATCGCTGCACGCAAAGTCGCCAATCGATCTCCCAGGTTTGCGCCGATGGCGACGTAAGCCCGCATAAAAGTCTCCATTCTTGCCAATAGGCTTCCACGCGGAAAAGCGTTGCTGGAATATACCTAATTCGCAAACACCCCACAGGCCAGCAAGATTTACTGCCAGAGCCAGTCTGTCGCATTGGCCAAGTGACTGCGTGAGAGCATGAGAACCCGTCCAGACAGAAGCCGATCAAGCCCCTATCGGCGTTTGCACAAGCAAAAGCCTGCCGGTCGAATTCGAGAACGTGGGGCTTCCGTCGTTTGCGTGGCA
>CAJXVF010000195.1 GCA_913060845.1 uncultured Alphaproteobacteria bacterium
CGAGATGTAGAGAGGTCTCGTGGGCTCGGAGATGTGTATAAGAGACAGGTTCACAATAGCCCTCGCTCTGCAAATGAAGTTGTTTCCTGCCCGGCCACAACGACGTGATCCAGTGTGCGCACCTCCACCAGCGTCAGAGCCTCTTTCAGTCGCTGCATCAGTGAAAACCTGGCGAGTTGGATAGAAGGGGCGGTATCCGCTCGCTAAAATGCTGGAGCAATTCGTCAGAACAGCGATCCAGTCTTCATTGGATGTCCATACAGTTCAGAGATTTGCCCTTGAAACTGCGTCTGTCCGCCATAGCTCGGATGCCTCACGCAGATAACAGGCACGCTATCCGTGATTCGATGAGCGGCTGCGGCAGCATCGTTGCCGATGGCGACGATGCGCGAGGGACGAAGCAGAACGATGAGCTGTTGTAGTAGCTCTTCGCCGGCTCGCCTTTCACGGGCGTTGTGTTGCCGGTTGGTGAACGGATCCCCTGATTCATGAGGGTGAAGTGGGAAAACATTCCAGAGAAAGATGCGAGCATCAATGTGCTCTAGCATTCCCCATATAACCGCAGCGGTTCGCTCGGCTACGGCATTGCCGACTGTGGGCCGTTCTGGAGCCAGATCGACATTCCAACGTTTGGCATGTTGGCTCATGTGAACATCGTCAGTCAGGGCCAACCCAGTTCGGCGGCCTCCGCGATACCCCAAATCTCGACCGATCCAAATCGCATCTACAGGCTCCTCTGAAGCGCGACGCAATAATGCGGAAAGTGCGGCGGCGCGGCGGCGGGGCGCGTCTCGACGATCATGAACTTCACAGCGATCAGAATAAGGATTGAAGCAGTCCTCAAATTGCAGCGAGGAAACTGATTCAACAAAGGGGTGGATTTTCATTCTTAAGACTCAAGCGGCATATATTGTAGGGTGCGTTCTTTTCGGTTGCCGATGATCCAGCCGCCTTGATTTTTCTTGATTTGACGGAATACGGAATATCCGTCCATGATGGCTTTTTCCCAAAGCTTTAGCGGGCACTTCTCAACCTCATAGCCACTCACAAACTCTTCAATGGTTTTGAGAATCCCAAGGGAAACCTTTTCTTGATTCTCAAAATAGTTTAATTCCTTGGCTCTAGAGAAAATCCATGCCGTAAGCCCTTCCTCAACGACGATTGCCCGGCCGCTGTCTTGCTCTTCATCATATTTGGACTGGCTCTTTCGCTTGTGCTTGATCAATGCCCGTATTACAGGTGACCAATGCAAGATGGCTGCATATGCAAAATGGAAAACATCATGAAATCGGTAGCCATCTCGGTCAGCGATGTTGTCGGTCAGGGGATCACCTATGAATACGCCATTCCATTGGAGATAGCTTTTGCCGCTACCGCGTTGATTGACTCGGATCTTGAACTCTCTAGGGAGCTGCTCTTCTATTCCAAACTCGCTATCGAAATCAAGGCCAATCAGGTCAACCGCCTGTGGCTCCAAGAATGCACCCCTAGCTTTCCGGAGGTTCCCCCGCGCTACGTCCGAGAACGCCAACTCTGCGGCATGGATTGCATCGAGATAGGCTCGCGCGAAGGTGACCACGTCATTGCGCGCAGGCCCACTTCCCAGCAGAGCTGCGGCCGCCTGCCCCAAGCGTACCAAGGTAATGTCCAACGACGCAGGGGCCGCCACAGGCATGGCGATGTAAGCGAATGCACCTTCGGCTATGTCGCTTGCTGCCCCTATGTTCTTGAAGTTCCCGTGATTCGCCGCCTCGGCAAAGATATCTTCAAGTGGAGCTTGCATGCGCCGGCAGATCGCAGCCAAATACCAAAGCGTATCACCGAATTCTTCTTCCGCCGCCCTTCTGAAACCAGGGTACGCAGATTTTTCCCGGACATGTTTTTTGACAGTAGACATTATTCCACCGACTTCCCCATAAAGCCCTTGAAGGACAGGATTGAAATCGGTTGGACTGAGTACATCCGTAGCTGCAATTTCCGAAGCGTAGTCCGAAAGCAGCAGAGAACCTTCCTTGTGCATCGGTTACCTCCGAAGCGTCAGCCATTCGAATGGAGCGCCCTGATATCCATTCAGCCCAAAGCTACGAACCCATTGCTCTAGGTTCGCAATCAGTTTTGGATCGTCAAAAGTAGTTAGACCTATTCCTGTTTTGCATAGAGACCGGCCTTGCTGGTCTTTTAGCTCTTCCGGGAACTCCGGCCCCTCTCCTCCGAAGTACACGAAGTCATTGCTGATGAGAACCCTGTTTACACCCGTGTCGCGAGTGACGTGATCAGGATTAAGTGAACCATCGGGGCGAGAGTGAAAGGAATCTCGTTGCTGCCAGACGGCCGCTGGTGCGGCTCTGAAGTAGATATTGTCCCCGCAACTTTGCTTCCGACTACCGTTGCGATAGGGCTTTTTAGATTCAAACCGTGGATCTGCCCCATATTCATCAAATGTCATCGTTTCGGTGACTTGCATCGCATAAACCAGATACCCGCCTCGCCGAACACTTCGATCATTGCTGCCACTGCCTACCACCCAATCACCGATGTCAGCGCCCTTGCGGATATTTGGCTTGCAGGTTGCAAGCGTGCAGTATTCGTAAAAGGGATTGGGTGCGAAACCACTGTCGTACCGCACCACGTAGGAGTGGACACGTGCCATCAGCAGGGATGCCTTTTCAGAGGAACCGGATCACAGGCGCCACCGTCGGGTTTTTCCCATGTATCTTTTCCGTTGATCGCATCAATGATTGAGTCACCATTCCAGCCGACCAAGGCATCGGCGTATTCTTTCAGTGCCTCAGGAATGTCGCATTCCTTCTCACCATGCTCCCAGATGCCAACAATACGTTTGCCTTGCTTGGCTGCATATTCGATTTCCCAGGTCACCCAGTCGCTATCTTTCGTCTGGGGTGAGACGTAGCAAATAAATACGCCCGCCCAGTTTATCGCTGGGGCCAGAATCTGCGTCTTGATGTAATGCTCATCCGTGGCGTTGTTGAACTTTCCTGTATGGATGGAGGAGTCCCTTACATCCATCCCTTTCGGAGCCAGCAGATCTTTGAGCTTTTGGAGCCCATGATCGTCCTTATGGACATGGCTGATAAACACGTTCCTTTTCTCTGCCATCTGTCACCTCCATCGACGTTTTGATAGCGTAAAAGATCGTAACTGAAATTAGGTGGTTATGGCAGAAAACGCAGATCAATCAAAGGATCGCCCGGAGCCCCTTGTCGGCGATGATGTTGAGCAGCTTCAGCGCCGGGCCAGCGGGTCGGGTTTCACCTTGCTCCCACTTGCGCACGGTCGAGGCCGAGGTGTGCAGGTGATGCGCGAACACCGGCTGGCTGAATTTCAGCGTCTCCCGTAGGCGCCTAATGTCCTCGGCGCCAAACTCCCGCACTGGCGGCGGGCAGATCGCGTCGAACTCGCGCATCGTCACCTTGCTGATCGCACCCACTTCATGAAGCGTGGCCAGGTCGTCACGCAGGGATTCAATGATCTTGCTCACAATGCACCTCCAATAACACGCCCGACTGCAACGCCTTCGATAACGTTTCCCCGGACAGTTGCAAGAACGCTTTGCCGGCGAATTGCAGCGCCTTCTTCTCGTCCTGCGTGATGTTCGCCTTGTCGTTCTTCGGGAACCCATGCAGGAACACGTAGCGGCTGCCGATCCTGGCCGATACCAGTGTGCGGTAGCCGCCGCTTTTACCACCACCGGGGCGGGCCACCCGCTTCTTGTAGAGGGAGCCGCCCAAGTCCGCGTCGATCAGACCGCTTTCCATCTCCTGAACCGCCTTGCACAACGCGGCATCGGACAGCTTCTCGCCCGACTGCCAGCGTGCAAAGTCCTTGCGCTTGAGGATGACCGTCATTTCGACCTCCAAACTATACCCGAAACGGGCATACTTTTCCAGTCTCCGGTGTAGCACCTAGATAGAAGGGATGGCCCGCCCGATTGTCGTGACGCCGGCACGACAATCGGAGCCGACTGGACGGGATGCCGGCCACCGATCCGCGGGCATCCTTGACCGAAATCAGCAGCGCATAGGCCGACCACGGCAGCGTGAAGACCTTGGCCAGCTCGGCGAGGCCGAATTTCCCAGACACTGTCTCGGAAATTGCGGAACGGGGATAGTCGGCCGCCAAGGCAGCGGGGGGCGCCACCGAAAGCGTCCTCTTGCTCATGCCGTGGCCTCCGCAGGGCGCCGCGCGCCCGTGATGGCCTGCCGCCGACTCGCCACCAGTTCGGCAGCATCCCGCACCGGCTTGTCCTCGGTGTGGACGTAGTGCATGAACATCGCCACGGTCTTGTGGCCCGTCAGCTTCATGCCTACCTTGGTCGGCACTCCCGAATTGGCAATGTCGGTCGTGGAGCGGTGGCGGATGCCGTGCGTGCCGACGTGTGGGACGCCGGCTGCCTTGAGCACCCGGCACCATCCGCCATAGTGCTCGCCAAAGGTCAGGTGCTTGGTCGGGTCGTTGGGCGAAGGCAGGACGTAGGGGCAACCTTCTCGGCGCGGTGCCGTCGAGAACAGTCGATAGGCTTCCGCGCTCATGGGCTTGGAGAGGCCGCCGGTCTTGCTGTCGGGCCAGACCACGCGCCGGTTCTCCAGATCGACCCAATCCCATTCAAGCATGCAGATTTCGGAGCGGCGGCCGGCGAACTCGAATTGCAGGCGAATCGCCAGCGGGATGACGTAGTTCTCCAGTCCTTCCGCCTCCAGCTTCTCCAACTGGCGGAAGATCAGCGCCAGTTCGTCGTCCACGATGAGCCGGGTTTCCTCGCCGGGCGGGTACATCGGGACGTGGCGGCACGGGTTCGTGCCGTCCGGGCGGTAGCCCCACACTTCGGCCAGGTTGAACATCTTGCGCAGCACGCCGAAGGCGTTGTTCGCCTCGGCGGGCTTGTAGGCCAGTTTCTCCATCAGCCCGGCAATGTCGGGCCGCTTCACGTCCTGCACCTTCTTGCGGCCGATCAGCGGGACGATGCAGCGGTCGATGACGGCCTGATAGCCGCGCTGCGTGCTCGGCTTGTTGCGCTTCTTGGAGTAGTCCTCCATGAACTTCTTGCACAGCGCTTCGACCGTGGGCGCCTTGCGCGCCTCGGCCTTGGCGCCGCCGGGGTCGCCGCCTCGGCGAACCTCGGCCAGCCAGTCCTGCGCCATGACGCGGGCCTGCTCCACGGTCAGTTCCCCGAACAGGCCCAGCGAGGGCTTGCGGGGCTGCCCGGAGTTCGTGCGGTACTGGAGCATGAACACCCGACGGCCCTTCGGGGTAATCTTGCAGAGGAAACCCGGCACCACGGTATCCCGTAGTTCGATGTCCTTGGCCTGGGGTTGCGCCGACTCTACGGCGGTCTTGGTGAGCTTGATCTTCGCCATGATGACTCCTTGGAACGACCCGAATTCCAAGAGCCAGATAGGAGCGGCGCGAGGGAAAACCGGGTCAAGTTTCAGAAAGCACCGGCATATGATGGACGCGCGTAAGTCCTTGATAAACCTGCTTCATCGAGCTACGGCGCAGTCCAGCGAAGTACCGGGCTGGAGTCATCGTCAAACAAAAAAGGTTCTGGCCGAGGCTTTAGACGATCCTGAAAAGGATTCTTACGAGGCCGAATTCTGCATGGCGCACAAAAACGGCCATTGGGTACATATCTGTCTCTTATACACATCTCCGAGCCCAC
>CAJXVF010000196.1 GCA_913060845.1 uncultured Alphaproteobacteria bacterium
TCTACACCTCTCTATTCGTCGGCAGCGTCAGATGTGTATAAGAGACAGGTGCTGAAGCGTTTGTTTGACGGCGGGATGGCACTGGTGAACGTAACAACCTTTGTTTTCGTGACTCCGATCGTCGCGTTCTATCTGCTGCGCGACTGGGACCGGTTGATTGGTTGGGTCGATGCACTGATCCCACGCCCTCACGTCATGATCGTCCGGGAGCAAGCGCGACAGGTGGATGACACGCTTGCAGGCTTTGTCCGTGGTCAGGCGACCGTTTGCGTGTTGCTGGGCCTTGGGTATGGCTTGGCCCTATCGCTCGCCGGGCTGGAGTTCGGATTCGTTATCGGCATCCTGTCCGGCATTCTGGCTTTTATTCCATATGTCGGATCGATATTTGGCCTGTTCGCCAGTGTCAGTCTTGCCTTGCTGCAATTTGATGATCCCGTTCGGATCGGCATCATTGCGGGCATCTTCATTGTTGGCCAGTTGCTGGAAGGCAACGTACTCACCCCGAAGCTTGTTGGCGAACGGGTTGGATTGCATCCGGTTTGGGTAATTTTCTCATTGTTCGCTGGCGGTGCTGTGCTTGGATTTATGGGCATGTTGTTGGCGCTTCCTGTCGCAGCTTCCGTTGGTGTGCTGACGCGCTTTGCCGTCGCGCAATACAGGCAGAGCCCAATCTATCTGGGCGATGATCATGATGACGATGACCCAGGAGATGATCCTGGAAAACCGCCACCGGAGGCTAAAGGCGCATCAGCCACGTGACCCGGCAATTTCCGCTCAAGCTTGAGCCGCACCCTGACTATACCGCCGCAGATTTCCTGAACTCCGAAGCCAATCGGGCAGCGCTGGCGCTGGTGCGCTCTTGGCCGGAATGGGCTTTGCCGAGTGCCGTCATTTGGGGGCCAGCTGGGTCGGGCAAGACGCATCTAGCGCATATTTGGGCTGAACGGGCAGGCGCGTCGCTTATCAGCGCTGATGATTTTGCCGGCCTTGCCTTAGAAACTCTGCCGGAAGAGCCACACATTGCGCTCGATTTCGCAGATGCAGAGTTTCCAAAGCCAGATGAGCGCCGAATGTTTCATCTGCTAAACATGATTCGAGAGAAGAACGGTGCTCTTCTACTTGTTGCACGCACGGCCCCAAGCCGTTGGGGCGTCGCTTTACCAGATCTGGCCTCACGCTTGAAAGCGTTACCTTCCGCTGAAGTTTCGCCGCCTGATGATGGATTGTTCGCGGCGGTATTGGCAAAGCAGTTCGCTGATAGGCAGTTGGTAGTGGACCGGGAGACGGTTGAGTATATCGCGGTCCGATCAGAACGCTCATTCGCTGCAGCCCGCCGCCTAGTCGCGCGTTTAGACCAAGCCGCACTGGCAAGTAGGCGCCCCATCGGCAAGCGCTTAGCCGGTGAAGTGATCGAAGCGCTAGAGGCGGAGTCCGGTGAGGCAGGCTGAAATATAGGTGTAATCTTCATATATTGGACCAATATGATATCATACAGGCCCGCAATCTAAGGAAATCCAATGGCGAATGAGCCGTTGACCACTGCTGCGAACGATGTGTCGAGCCAGATTGCTCTACATACGAACCCGCAAGAACTGACGCCAGAAACACGGCTGATTAACCGCGAGCTATCGTGGTTAGCGTTCAATGCACGTGTTTTGGAAGAGGCCTCCAATCAAAATCACCCGCTTTTTGAGCAGCTTAGGTTTCTTTCGATTTCCGCTGATAATCTGGATGAATTCTACATGGTCCGCGTCGCTGGCTTGAAGGGACAGGTCGAGGCCGAGGTTACGACACCAAGCGCCGATGGCATGAGCCCACGTGAGCAGCTCACGGCTATTGATGCTCGCGCCCGGCAGTTGCTCGATGATCAACAGGCGCGTTGGCAGGAAATCGTTACGGAACTGCGTGCAGCTGACGTACATGTGCTTCAGCCAGATGAGGTCTCCAAGGAAGAGGCTGAATGGCTTGGAGCCCGCTTCGACGAGCAAATTTTCCCCGTGCTAACGCCGCTTGCGATTGATCCGGCGCATCCATTTCCATTCATACCAAACTTCGGCTACGGCCTAGCGCTCTCGCTGCGTCGACGGAGCGATGGCGAAGACATCAATGCGCTAGTGCCAATACCGCACCGGCTGGATCGCTTTATCCGCCTGCCGGGGGAAACCATCCGAGCGATTGCGGTTGAGCAGGTCGCGGGCATGTTCATGGACAGGCTATTTCCAGGCTTTGATGTTCTGGGTAAAGGCTGTTTCCGCGTTATCCGGGACAGTGAGCTTGAATTCGACGAAGAAGCTGAGGACCTGGTCCGCCTGTTCGAAAGCGCGCTGAAACGCCGTCGCCGCGGTAATGTTGTGCGGCTTGCCTGTGACGCGTCTATGCCGGCAGGCCTCCGCACGGAGCTTGCGCGGGAGGCAGAAACGACGGTCAGCGATATGATCATCGTCAACGGAATTGTTGGCCTTGGCGACATCTCCGAGCTGATTGACGACGCCCGTAAGGACCTTGTGTTTGAGCCCTATCAAGCACGGTTCCCTGAACGTATTCGCGATTTTGGCGGGGATTGCTTTGCTGCAATTCGCGCCAAGGACATTCTTGTCCATCACCCGTATGAGAGCTTCGATGTTGTCGTGCAGTTTCTGCGCCAAGCTGCGCAGGACCCGAATGTTCTGGCAATCAAGCAGACACTCTACCGCACCACGCCTAACTCCCCCATCGTCCAGGCGTTGGTTGAAGCCGCAGAAGCTGGCAAATCCGTAACAGCGCTAGTTGAACTAAAAGCGCGCTTCGATGAGGCCAACAACATTCTGTTGGCGCGGGATTTGGAACGGTCTGGCGTGCAGGTAGTCTACGGGTTCATGAACCTCAAGACCCACGCCAAAGTCTCATTGGTGGTGCGCAAGGAGGGGGATGAGCTTCGATCCTATGCCCATTATGGAACGGGCAATTATCATCCCATTACGGCGCGAATTTACACGGACCTATCCTTTTTTACGTCCGAGCCCGCGCTCACTCATGATGCAAGCCTGCTGTTCAACTACATCACTGGGTATGCCAAGCCAGATGGCATGGCAAAGCTGATTTACTCGCCAGACATGATGCAGCCAAAGTTGCTGGCGCTGATTGATGCCGAAATCGCCCATGCTGAGGCCGGACGTCCAGCAGCAATTTGGGCGAAGCTGAATTCGCTGGTTGATCCAAAAATTATCGGTGCTCTTTACCGCGCGTCCAATGCTGGGGTTGAGATTGAGCTGGTCATTCGCGGGATATGTTGTCTCCGTCCGGGCGTGCCGGGATTGTCTGAGCGGATAACGGTGAAGTCGATTGTCGGGCGGTTCCTGGAGCATGCCCGAATCGTCTGCTTCGGTGCCGGGTTCGGGCTGCCGTCCGTTAAGGCCGCCGTCTATATTTCGTCGGCGGATTGGATGCCGCGAAATCTTTACCGCAGGGTTGAGACGCTGGTGCCGATTGAGAATGAAACTGTGCGCAGGCAGATCATTGATCAGATCATGATCGCAAATCTCAAGGATAACGCTCAAAGCTGGCAGCTAAATGCGGACGGTAGCTATACGAAGGAAGAGATATGCGGCGAGCGATTCTCCGCCCATGCTTATTTCATGCACAACCCAAGCCTATCCGGTCGCGGCAGCGCCTTGAATGCATCGGAAACTCCTGATCTAACGCTCGAAGACGACGATCTTTAAGGACTTCCCCGCGTTGATGACGCTCGCTGCACCAGGCCTAGCTCAGTATGAAGGCCGCTCCGCGGTTATTGATGTTGGCTCCAATTCCGTCCGTATGGTCGCTTATGACCGCGATAGCCGTTCGCTGGAGCCGATCTTCAACGAGAAGGCAATGAGCGGTCTTGGCCAGGACATATTCTCTACTGGCAAATTGCATCCTGAAGGCAAAATCTCCGCCTTGAAGATTTTGCGCCGATTCCGCGCCATTGCTGACAGCATGGGCATCGGCCAGTTGCGCGCCGTCGCGACCGCTGCGGTTCGTGAAGCTACTGATGGCCCGGATTTCGTGAAAGAGGCGTCAGAGGCGGCTGGCGTCACTATTCAGGTGATTCCCGGTGAAGAAGAGGCGCGCTTGTCTGCGCTCGGTGTTCTCTGCGGCATTCCTAATGCAGATGGCGTGATGGCAGATTTGGGCGGCGGTAGCTTGGAGTTAGCGGACGTCCGTGATGGTGCGGTTCATGGCGGCATATCCGTGCCGCTTGGTCCTTTGGCCTTGGGCGATATGGTCGGCGGCAAAAAGGAAGCGGCGTACATCAAAGATCTGTTGACGCCAGTTGAAGCCGGAGGAGCCAAAGGGCGGACGCTGTATTTGGTTGGCGGCGCGTGGCGTTCGCTCGCGAAACATGACCTGTTGGCAAAATCTTATCCGGTCAACATCATTCACCAATATGCGCTTTCGGCTTCTGATGCCTCGAAGACGGCCAAGGCTGTTGCGGGCCTGTCTGGCGATAGCTTGAGCGCTCTCACCAGTGTATCCCAGCGTCGGCGGCCAACATTGCCTTATGCGTCCAGAGTGCTGTTGGCTCTGATGGCTAAGTTGAAGCCATCTGAAGTGGTGTTTTCGGCTTACGGCCTGCGTGAGGGCGTTCAATTTGAAGCGCTGGATGAGCCGGTTCGCGCCCGCGACCCGCTCGTTGATTACTGCCGACGGCTTGGCCGCAGCGCCATGCGTGTACCATTTGACGGGGACCGGCTGGCAGATTGGCTAAGCGGTGCCTTCGGTGATGATCCACCCAGCCCAGAACGACTTGTCCGCGCGGCCTGTTGGCTAAGTGACATTTCTGGCCATGACCATCCAGATTATCGCGGCCACCATGCTGCTGCGCGCGCGCTCCGTCTGCCGGCTGGCGGTCTTAAGCATGGTGATAGAGTTGTTCTCGCAGCCGCTGTGTACGCGCGCTATCACGGCTTTGGCATGGAGAAGGCGTTGGGGTCTGCCGTCGAAATGGTTGACGAAGGCACACGAAAGCGTGCCGTCGCTCTGGGGCTTGCGCTCCGTCTAGCGCACGCGATTGAGCCTGGTGGCGGGCATGTAGACGCTGACGGCGTTGATGTGCCGACCGGTGCAAGCTTGCGCCGCAGGTTCCGTCTGGTGCGTGGGCCAGGTGTTCTGCGGCTATTGGCGGAACCGGGTGCGGAGGATGCGCTTGGCGAAACGGCTCTCAAACGCTTCAGCGCATTAGCGAAAGCGCTTGAGCTTGAGGCCGTTGTGTCCGTGGATCAGTCTGCGGTCGCCTGATCCGGCTCAATATCGAATATCCGGACCTCGCCGTCTTGGATCGCCATTGCAAGACCGCCATTTATGAGTTTCAAGGCTTCCTCACCGAATACCGTCCGGCGCCAGCCGTTTAGGGCAGGTGATTCGTCTCCGGCAGCAATTGCTTCCATATCGTCCGACGCCGCGATCAACCGCTGGGCAACGCCATGGCGTTCTGCAGCGCGCTTTAGCAATACGCGCAGGAGTTCGACGGTTGGCTGCAGTTTGGGATCGGGATGCCGGCGCGCTTTGGGCTTGGGTGCGGCCGTGTTCGGCAGTTCAGCCGCAGCGTTCAACGCTTCCAGCATCTCTTTACCGCCGCGGCTTGTAGCAAACCCTTTGGCCTGTCTCTTATACACATCTCCGAGCCCACGAGACCTCTCTACATCTCG